>JAGGAA010000174.1 GCA_017889675.1 Bacillota bacterium
ACCTGGCTCAACACCAAAAGTAGGCGGACACTCGGCAGCGTCCAGCACACCCAGCCGGCCGCTGGTTCCGGCTCCAAAATAAATCAACCGCCCCCCTTTTTTGATCGCAGTCGTTATCTTATCAACTGCAGCAGCAATATGAGGGGTTTCTTTTGCCACAGCACCGGCAATCTTGTTGTCCTCATTATTAATTACCTTAAGTAGTTTGTCTGTATCCAATTCATCAATATTCACGGTTTGAGAGTTGACTGCTTCTGTCAGTAGCTCGTCTGTTTCTACATGCATTCAATCGCTCCCTGCTTGAAATCAATATTTCCCCTGGTCAATTCAAGAGCAAGACTCACTGCTCCTGCCACTGGCTGGTTTTTGGAAGATACAATTGTGGCCTTATCAATTAACACTTCCTCCACTTGTGTGCGGATCAACGGTATGTTACAAACAATGCCACCGAATGTACATACTTGCACAGATTCTTGCTGACCAAAACCGCGGGTGAGTACCGACTCCACTAAAGCGGCAAGCTCATTTCCCGCTTGAATCAATATCTCACTTGCCACTTCGTCACCCTTAGCGGCGGCTGCCGCTACCAATTGAGCTAACGAAGCAACCTCTGCTTTGGACATCGCTCTATTATTAATATAACCGATCATCTCATCCCAGCTGCTTAGGCTTACGCTTTCCATTATCATCTCTAGTAGCATGGTAGCTTTATCGCGCCCTTCGGCAGCCCGAATTCCACGCACCAATGCCTGGCGTCCAATAGCATAACCACCGCCCTCATCACTGGCAAGGTGACCCCAACCACCGGCGCGAATGACTTCCCCTTGATGATTTATTCCATATGCAATGGAACCAGTCCCGGCAATTAAAATAATGCCTTCTGCTTTACCCAAACCTGCAACCATAGCAATTTTCGCATCACTATTAACTAAGTACCGGCAAGGTAACTCCAATTCAATAAGTGTCTCCATTATGATTTGCTTGTCTCTTAATCGATCAGCACCGGCTAAACCTAAACTAACGACCTGCAAATCGGTCTTCTTACCATTGCAGCTAACCGCAAGCTCCTCGATAATATCTGAAATTACCGCTTTAAAATGTGGCAACCCTGTTGTGTGGTAGTTACCTGCCCCTTTCTCCACCTGGCCTAAGACCGTGCCTGCAAGATTAACAGCCCAGCCCACAGTTTTAGTTCCACCGCCATCTATACCTATTACCCATTGCATCAGCATCACCTAATATATCTTTTTCCTATTTATCAATATTTGACACAGGTTACTCCCTTTCCTTGTAGTAATACCCACTTGGCACAAAACTCCTGCAAGAATTTCTTGCAGGAGTTTCACTATTACCAATGATACCGTCCTCCTATTAGTAGCGATGACAAATATCCAAATATCAAGTTAAGTAACTGTCCTCTTGACTCATTGCAATTTACCCATAGCAAACATATCTGCTGCCCCCATTTTTCTTGGCCTCATACATGGCCTTATCAGCATAACTCATCAGATCATTAACACTATCTGCATCTTCAGGAAAGAAACTTATGCCGATACTCACACCGATTCTTACTTTGTGTGCACCAATGAGTATTGTCTGATGGAAATTTTCAATCAGACGAGTAGCTAAAAGATCGACTGCGCAACTATCGCCAATTCCAGGCAATAAAGCCATGAACTCGTCGCCAGCTAAGCGGGCAACAAAATCTTGTTTACGTATCACATGGCAAATTCGGTCAGCTACTACTTGAAGCAAAGCATCTCCGGCAGCATGCCCGTACGCATCGTTAACCTTTTTCAAGCCATCAACATCAAGAAACATAATAGCAAATGATTTATTTAATTCCCTATGTTGGTCTATTACGCGTCCAAGTTCTTCTTCGAATGACCGCCTATTTGGCAAATTTGTAAGTGGATCACAAAATGCATATTGACGGATAACTTCTTCATTCTTTCGGCGCGCACTGATATCGCGAGTAATACCATTATATCCAATCAATTGATTACCATCTTCGAATATGGGATTTACTGTAACCTCCGCCCAAATATGATGTCCATCCTTATGGATCACTTCGACGGTATACGTTGAACTCCCCCATCTCTGCCCTGCATCTTGCAGGGCCTTATGGCTTGCGTATCCTTGGCTGACAATATCTATCGATTCTTGTACAAGAATCCCGAAAAGATGCCGCCCGACTATTTCTTCAGGTTGATAGCCCAAGAGATTCTCTACCGCTGAAGATACGTATACAAATCGAAACTGATCGTCGAGCCGCCAAATCGCATCAATTGAGTGTTCAGTGAGAAACCTATATAGTTCTTCGCTTCTCTGTAATTTTGCCTTAACCTGTTTCAGATGCTCAACTGTCTCTCTCAATTCATTTATTTCACAGCTTTCCAGTGTCTCATCGTCCAGTCTCATGTTTACTCTCCCTTCAAGCTACTACAATTAAATATTCACTATTACTTCCCCTAAACACACAAAAATCCTGCCAATTCATACAAATTACGGCAGGATTTTCACCAGTGAACCTTATATTTTCGACTAATCTCATGAAATTACCACTCGCCTTGGTATTGTGCCCTCATTCTACGTGGGAGTGATTTATAGTAGATCAGTCAAGGTAAATAGCAGACATTATGTAAAGACTTGACAGAAAAACGAAATAATCATATACTAGTCAATCATATACTAGTCAATCATATACTAGTCAATCATATACTAGTCAATCATATACTAGTCAATCATATACTAGTCAATCATATACTAGTATATGATTATTTTGTTAAACGAGGTGATCTATGAATCCAGGTAAGTTAATTCATTTACTTTATCAAACCACGCGTGCTATTTCCCAAGGACTAAATCAAATGCTTGTACCCTATGAGCTATATAGTTCGGAATGGTCCATTATTATGGCTATAAAAGAACTTGGTCCCATCTCCCAGATTGCTCTGGCTAATTACTTAAATATAGAACCAGGAGCAATATCTAAAAGCGTGGTAAGACTAGAACAAAAAGAATTTGTTGAAAGAAAGACTGGAAATGATAAACGCGAGAAAAAGGTTTTTCTAACTGCTAAAGCACTAAGCCAGTATCCTATTTGGGAAAAAGTTATAGACAATCAAAGACAAGCTATTTTAGCCGACTTGTCCGAAGAAAAACAAAACGAATTGTATATAATGTTGCAATCAATTTATTCAAACTCTCAGAAGCACAAGATTTAATACTACTCATTTTTACTTAGAAGGGACAATTAGATGATGATTAATCACGAAAAATTATGGACAAAAGATTTTATCTTATTTACCATTTCCAACGCTTTTTTATTTAGCGGCTTTCATATTTTTCTGCCAACACTTCCTATTTATGTTTTAAATCAAGGCGGAACCAGTACAGATGTCGGGCTATTATCCGCAATTTTTGTTTTTTGTGCAATATTGATTCGTTTTTTTACGGATTATGGAATACGAAAATGGGGCAAAAAATACTACTTATACATCGGATGTATATTATGCTTGATTGCTGCCATTAGTTATATCTTAGCGACTTCAGTACCCCGCTTACTTTCCTTGCGGGTATTCCATGGCCTAGGTTTCGGTATAGCTACCACTTTGTATGCTACCATTGTATCTGACATACTTCCTAAGTCACGCCGCGGGGAAGGAATAGGTTACTTTGGCCTGGGTACAACCCTTGCAATGGCCATTGCCCCAGGCCTCGGGGTATGGATTGTTGATAACTTTTCTTTTAATAATCTATTTATTGTAGCAATGATTAGCCAGATTATCGCACTCGTGTGCATGAGTCTTTGTTCTATTCCGGATGATCGAACAGCCGCCTCACATAATCAGGAAAATTCGTCTTTTATTGATAAACTACTTGAAAGGCGGCTGCTATTTCAAGCATTTCTTACTGTGCTTTTCGGCATTTGCATCGGTGGAGTTTTAAATTTCATCGCTTTGTTAGCTAAGGAAGCGCATATTGCTAACGCAGGCTATTTTTTTCTGATTTGCACCCTGTGTATCTTTTTATCACGGTTAGTAACAGGAAGAATATTTGATAAAAAAGGTCCTGCCTGGGTCATTTTGCCTGGAACAATACTATTCTTACTGGGTTTCGTTGTTTTGGCGCAAAGCAAAAGCATGACCTCTTTCCTGACAGCCTCGGCACTATACGGATTTGGTTATGGCACAATTTTCCCGGCAATACAAACATGGATGTTTAATCTTGTACCGGCTTCTAAACGTAGTGCAGCTAGTGCAACCTTTTATAATATGGTTGATATTGGTAATGGTGTAGGATCTGTTGCCTTAGGGGTGCTCGCGGGGAAACTTGGATATGCATCGATTTATTGGTGCTCTTCCATAATTATGGGCATTTTCCTAATCAGCTATATATGGTTCGTGTGCAATGAAAGGCAAGCTTTGTCCGGTAATCCGCAAGAAGTGGAAGCCGAAGGATAAATAACATCTAACGTCCAAGGTTAATACGGGCAGCGGTCTTGGCTCTTATCTCCTCAGGGTCAACCTGAACCCGTGCCACACCTGTTTCCATTGCCATACG
>JAGGAA010000175.1 GCA_017889675.1 Bacillota bacterium
AATTATGACTACTGCTAAGCTGCTACAGATACCCAAGTATCTATACATTTTGACGTTCTGTTCACAAAGCTTTTCTGCTTCAAATTGAATTCTGGATAATTGCTCATGAATTAACTCCAGCGACTTATGTTGTTCCTCACGGTCCATACTACCAAGATTAGCGCTAAACACAGCAAGAATTTCTCGTTCAGGTTGATTTAAAACAAGTTGCTTTGATTCATCAAGTGCCTGTTCCATGGCTGCTTGCGGCGTTAACCAACCATTAGTCAACAACAATGATGACATCGTGTGAAAAAAATCCGCTACTGGTCCAGCAACTCCGCAAGTGCATTGCGCCAATGCTTCTGGCAACGGTACTGCTACATAATTAATCTGTGATTTTAGTGCCGATAAACAACTGATTACTTGGCGGATTTGGTGTGGACGCTCGGCAAAGCGTGCAGCTACATTAAAGCCAATACATGTTCCTGCGACAACAATCAACAGACTTCCCAAAATTTTCAACCACATACTCTCACCTCATTTGTACCAGCATATACTACCTTCTCCTGGCAGGAATCATATATTTCCTCAATTGTTCCCGGTCCTAAGCGGTTACTCAAAATAACATAACGCTCAAACACTTTTTGTTGTACTAATTCCCCAACAGGGGGACGTTCACGTAGTTCGCTTATTGTCCGGCTATGAACAGTGGCAATTACACTTACGCCAGCATGAATAGCCTCCCGTACGGCAGCAACATCTTCTAGCCGTCCCAATTCGTCGGTTGCGACTACTTCTGGTGCCATTGAGCGGATAAGCATCAATAATCCGCTAGCCTTAGGACAGGCATCTAGCACGTCAACCCGGGGTCCTAGATCAATACTGGGAATACCATTTTCGCAGGCAGCAATTTCTGAGCGTTCATCAACTAGCCCAATTTGTACACCCGCAATACCTAACGTTGCTTTACCAGTGCTCAACTGCCGAATTAGATCCCGCAAAATTGTTGTTTTGCCACAACGTGGTGGCGAAATAAGTAGGGTATTATATATTCTGTGGCTAACATCATCTATGATGAAGGGCAAAATAGGATCAGCGCAACCGGGTATAGCTCTAGCTAAACGAATATTGAGTGAACTAATATGGGTAAGTGTTTTAACCGCTCCATTAAAAGCCGTTGCCTGTCCTGCCAATCCAACTCGATGTCCGCCGGTGATAGTTAGGTAGCCTTGCCGTAATTCTGGCTCAAAGGCATATACCGAGTTTTTGCATATTAGTTGAAAGGTTCTAAGCAAATCTTGAATGGTACAATGATACGCCTGAGCTTGGCTGCTTGCCTGTCCAGAGACATCTAGCATAATGTCATGATTCCCTAATACCAATAGTAGCGGCTGATTTACTCTAATGCGAATTTCGGTAACTTTCGCTTGCAATCTAGGCGGGATTGCCTTTAATAATTGGGATAGGTGGAGCGGCAGAATCGGATAAATATGTTGGGTTAAAATATTTTCTGTATTTGTCATGCACTTATCATCCTTATTTAATTTGTCTGCGAAATTGTCTTTGATCTGCATAATACCTTTTCTTTACATAGATATGTGTTCTCAAAATAATTTATGACAAAAAGAAAGACCTGGCATTAACGCCAAGTCTGTAAAACAAATTAAATTAAGCACCCTATTATCCTATCATATACCAGGATGCATAATATGGTTAGATTGCTGGACAGCTGGAAGGCTATCGGCAACAATATCCATGGTGTTATCGTAGACAATACTGCCACAGTAAGGGCAAGTTACCTCAATATCTTCATTGTCATTCAAAATATCAGCTTCAAAGGTAACTCGTTCATGACAATCCGGACAAGCTACTTCAACCATATCATCCTCAAAGTCCTCTTCATAGCCGTCGTTGTCATCATCTTCATCATCCTCATCATCGCTATCAAAGTCTTCATAAATCTGCTCTTCCAGATCTGTTAAATCTTCGTCAATTGATTCCACATAATCCTCAAGCTCTACCTGTGCCACATTGACGTTCTGAACCTCATCAGCAAAAGAATCAAGTACATCAATAATATTGATTAAAATTTTCCCCTCAGATGAATGGTCGCTAACATTAAGTCCTTGTGTTAATCCATGTAAATATGCCACTTTTTCTTTGAGATTTCTCACAAAAAAACCCCCTTTAGCTATGTTCTGTTCTAAGCATTAGACACTATTTGTAGTATATCCAATGCTTATTAAAACATAACTCTTGGAGGTTTCTTGCATTTGGGTTTTTGTTTTAGTACCGCCAGTAGCAGTATCACCCCTGACACCAGGATCGGTTTCTGCAACTGTCAATTCAACCGACATCGGCAGATCAATACCGATAACAGTTCCTTGGAAAAACATTACCGCAATATTCATATTTTCTTTTAAGAATTTGGTTGCATCACCCATTTGCTCAGCTGACAGCTCAATCTGTTCATAATTTTCATTATCCATCAAATTGTACATGCCATCACTCTCATAGAGATACTGCATTTCGCGGCGTTCAACATGCGCTTTAGGCAATTTTTCACCAGCGTTGAAAGTACGTTCAACGACAGCTCCTGTACGACCATTTTTCAGCTTGGCCCTAACAAAAGCAGCGCCTTTACCTGGTTTTACGTGCTGGAAGTCAACTACTTGCCACACATCGCCATCAATCTCAACTGTTACCCCTGTACGGAAATCATTACTTGAAATCATTAATAAATCCTCCCCATTGTTCGGTCAATTAAGTTAATTCTATTAAGTTCTTATTGCTGGTAGTAAGAACTGTGCAGCCAGCAGCAGAAACCACAACCAAATCTTCGATACGCACGCCACCCCATTCGGGAAGATAAATTCCCGGTTCAACAGATACTACCATCCCTGATGCCAGTTCACTGTCGTTTATCGTTGATAATCGGGGCTCTTCGTGGATAGCAAGGCCAACCCCATGCCCGAGAGCATGACCAAAGTATTCACCATAGCCAGCATCTGCGATTATTTTTCGCGCAACCTGATCGATTTCTTTACCTGTCTTACCAGCCGCTACAGCCTTAATCCCTGCCAACTGAGCAGCTTGCACAATATTATATATTTCATGCTGTTTACTGGTAGCCTTGCCTGCCACAACTGTTCGCGTCATGTCAGAATGATAGCCCTGATAAACAGCGCCGAAATCCATTGTTATAAAATCCCCAACTTCAATGATTTTAGCAGAAGCTTGACCATGCGGTAAAGCCCCGCGATAGCCGGAGGCTACGATAGTATCAAAAGCTGGTTTTTCTGAGCCAAGCTTACGCATTTGGTACTCAAGTTCCAGCGCAATCTCTAGCTCAGTTATTCCTGGTCTAATTATCGTTACTACATGGTTAAATGCTACATCGGCAATCTCGACAGCCTGGTGTAATAATGAAAGCTCAGCCTGATCTTTGATCACTCGCAGAGCATCCAGATTGACTGGTCGCAATTCTACCATACTTAAACAGGTAGCCAACTTATGATATGTGTCCCAAGTTATGAAGTCACTTTCAAAACCGATACGAACAGCTTCTAGTTTTTTAACTGTATCTGCCAGTTTATCAAACATAGCCGTTCCGTGACGAACAATTTGATACTCGGGTGATTGCTTGGTAGCTTGCTCAATATATCTAAAATCGGTAAATAGTGTTTGAATTTGTTCACCAATTAAAAGCAACCCTGATGAACCAGTAAAACCACTAAAATATCTCCGATTCTCCGGTTTAGTAACGACAACAGCATCAAGGCTATGTGTGGCCATAAGCTTGCGCAAACTAGCTAACCGCTGCTGTATCATAGATTTGCACTCCTTATCAAATAAGAGGCTGCCTCTAATGCCAATAAATAACTATTTGCCCCAAAGCCTGCTATTTGACCAATGGCTATCGGTGCAATTACGGAATGGTGACGAAATTCTTCTCGCCGATAAATATTGGATAAATGTACCTCAATTGCCGGCACCCTGACGGCTGCCAGCGCATCGCGTACCGCAATACTGTAATGGGTAAAAGCAGCTGGATTAATGATAATACACGCATAGTTATCCTGTGCTTGCTGGATGGCATCAACCAGCTTACCTTCATAGTTAGTCTGAATAATGACTACTTCTAAGCCCAAAGCTGCTGCTCGTGCATTTAACATCTCATTAATGTTCTCAAGCGTAGTCGCACCATATATTTCCGGCTCACGCTTGCCAAGTAAATTTAGGTTAGGTCCATGAAGAACCAAAACTCGCTCTTTGACAGCTTTCATTCCATCATCTCCAGGTCTTGCTACTTAATAAATAGAGCACATGTTGGTAGTAGCAATTTATATCCTTTGTGTACTAACTTTAACATTTTAGCATATATTTTGTATTTTGACTACAGAAAAACTATTTCATCATACAGACGGTTGGTGCAACTAGTTTTTAAGAATCTCGGTTGCTATTTCACGAAAAATGGGGGCGGCAACATTACTACCTGACATGCCTTCCTCCACAAAAACTACAATGACATACTTCGGGCGTTCAAGCGGCGTAAAACCGGCAAACCAAGCATGATTTATACCCTTCCCGGTAGTAGTTGTACGTCCTGTTTCAGCCGAACCAGTCTTACCAGCTGAACCAAAGACTTCCACATATGCAGCTTGACCTGTGCCATATTGTGTAACAGCCATCATCATGTTTCGTAATTTTATAGCTGTTTGACTAGATATTACCCGAATACCGGGCCGTGCTTGAAACGTCTTTACAATAGTGCCATCTGGCGTTGTAAGGAGGCTAACAATATAGGGATCGACCTTGATGCCATCGTTTACGATTGTGGCTACTGTTTGAGCTACCTGCACCGGCGTAGCTTCACAAAAACCCTGCCCGATAGCTAAATTAGCTAGATCACCTGGATACAATTGACTGCTATCTGGTAAGTTACCATCACTCTCACCTAAAAATCCAAGATTTGTTCTGGAACCATATCCAAACTTCGCAGCCATATCAATGAGTTTTTCGGCTCCTAATTTCAAAGCCACCTCGATAAACACCGGATTACTGGAGTGAGCCATGGCTTCTGTGATAGTAAGGCGCCCTTTTGGACCTTGGTCATAATCCCAACCTTGAAAACGAACATTATTGACATCAATATAGCCGGAGTCAAAAAATACATCATTCATGCCTACTGTCTTATTTTCAAGCGCAGCAGCAGCTACTACTAACTTAAATACTGAACCAGGCTGATAGGCTGAAATTGCGCGGTTTAACAAAGGGGCACTGCTTTGCTCCAAATAACGACTAAGATTATTGGCATCAAATCCCGGCCGGGAAGCCATGGCAAGTATTTCTCCTGTACTCGGACGCATAACTACCACTGCGCCTTTCACAATCGTGCGATCCATTATCTTTTCGACCTTTTGTTGGATCTGTTTGTCAATAGTTAATACGATATTATTTTCGCTATTACTAGCTGTTAGTTTCATACGTTTATAACCTAAGCCGGGTATGATTTGCTGACTTGCATCAACAATGGCAGCTACATATTCAGGCTGATTACCGCGTAGTAGCTCGTCATACATGCCCTCAATCCCGCTTACTCCCTTGTTATCAGCTGAATTAATATAGCCTAGTATGTGCGAAGCGAGCATCCCCTGTCCATACCGCGTTTTTTCTGGGATTGCTACAATGCCTGGTATTTGTAAATCATTAATTTTTTTGGCAGCATCACTGCCGATGTCTTTAGCTAGTCGAAAGGGGTATTCACTGTTATGTCCGCCCTGAGCAAGATATTCAAATTGTTCACTAGGTACGTTTACAATAGTGTCAATTTTTCGTAATATTTGCATAGGAGTATGTTCAACTTGCCCTGGGAAAACAATAAGACTATATTGTTGAGCAGTATTGGTTAATGGCTGACGGTTACAGTCTAATATCTCACCCCTGGCAACCTTCAATATTCAACATATTGAATCGCAATCGGGATATGATCCAATATTTCGCGAACTTCGTTAACAGTATCCGGTGTTGCTCGAATTTGCAATATTCCTGCACGCCGATCTAGCGTACTGACAACTCCCAAATATTCATACCCTTCCATAATTCGATTAACATAATTTACATATTTGGGTTCAATCTGGATATAAATCGGTTTATCTATTATAGCTGTCATTATCATCACTCCTGCCTTGCGGCCGTCTGAGCATAGAGTAGGGTACTACCGGTTGCGACACCGGCAGTGTCACAATTTGCTGTGGATGCGGCGCTACATTGATCGAATTGCCTTCTGAATCAAATAGTTGGCTAATTGTTTGTACGAAATTTTCGGCACCTGGCTGCATAATTTCAATTTCTTCGCCAACCTTCATATTATTGCGCTGTTCTACTGTTGCCATGCCAGTTGCCGAATCATACGCCTTAACAAGGCCGACAAAATTATGAGTTTGAATATAACTGGATGAAGTATAAATTTGATCTTGCGGTGTTGTTTTATTAAAATAAAAACCAGTTGTATATTCTCGATGCGATACTTTTTGTAGTTCATCAAGCCATTCCTGTTTGACAATAAAGGGTGCTGCCCCACTACTATAACTGTCAATCGCTTCTCGGTAAACCTTAACAACAGTAGCAACATAGTGAACGCTTTTCATGCGACCTTCAATTTTAAAACTATGTAAGCCACTATCCATCAGTTCCGGTATATGGTTGATGAGACATAAATCCTTGGAGTTAAAAATATATGTACCCCGTTCATCTTCTTGCACTGGTAAATATACTCCCGGACGACTTTCTTCCATAACATGATACTTCCAGCGGCAAGGCTGAGCACATTCCCCGCGATTGGCATCGCGGCCTGTTAGATAATTACTTATTAGGCAGCGACCCGAATAGGACATACACATTGCCCCATGGACAAAGGCTTCCAGTTCAATAGAAACCTTGTGCCGAATAAGCTTTATATCAGCAAGGGAAAGCTCCCTGGCCAACACTACCCGCGTTGCTCCTAGTTCTTGCCAAAATTGAACAGTGGACCAATTGGTGCTATTGGCCTGCGTGCTAATATGTATAGGCAGCGCAGGCGCTACTTGCCTGGCAATGCGAAATACACCAAGATCAGAAACTAAGATTGCGTCAGCACCGATGGCAGCAATACGCTCAATATACTCTGGCAAACCAAGCAAATCATCATTGTGCGGAAAAATATTAATAGTTATATATGCTTTTTTACCAAGACTGTGGGCAAAATCAATCCCTTGCTCAAGTTCAGCATCATCAAAATTATCACCAAAAGCTCGTAAGCCAAATACCTTTCCACCCATATACACAGCGTCGGCACCATAAATAAGTGCCATCTTCAGTTTTTCTAAATTTCCAGCAGGAGCCAGAAGTTCTGGTTTAGTTTTCATAATATATTCGCCTCTCCCTGGTAACGTGATACAGCCATTCCATCGCCAATCTGATGGATTACCGTGTCAAACCGCGCATCATTAGTAACAAAATCAAGATAAGCCTTAAGCCGTTTAACAATTGTCCGAAAACGTCGCGGTGTCGCTTGGTGATCAAGCACCCAGCCTCTGAATAAGACATTATCAGCAATGACAATGGCTCCTGGAGAAAGTTTATCCATAACCTTCTCCAAATAATCAAGATATTGACCTTTCGCAGCGTCAATAAATACTAAATCAAAACTGCCATTCAATCTAGATATAACTTCGCCAGCATTGCCGGCAATAATTTCTATTTGGTTTAGAACACCAGCTTGTGCCAAAAATTGTTTGGCAACCAGTATCCGTTGGTCATCTTGTTCAATCGTTGTTATTTGCCCACCTGGTACCATGTTAGCGGCTAGAAGTAGTGTCGAATAACCAATTGCTGTCCCAATCTCTAGGATTGAACTAGGGTTAGCAGCGGCGGTCACAGCTTGCAACAACTGACCGCTTTCCCGGTTGATGATTGGTACATTATGTATACTCGCATAACTTTCCATTTCGGCTAATAGCGGCATAAAGTTGTTCTTCATAGCTGCACCTGATTGATTGCTACCAAATGTTCTTCATAAGTATTACTAAAATGGTGTTTGCCTTGTTTATCGGCCACAAAATACAAATACTCTGTCTTGTCCGCAAAAAGCACGGCTTTAATAGCAGCAGTACCCGGATTGGCAATCGGGCCTGGTGGCAACCCCATAATCTGATAAGTATTATAGGGTGAAGAGATCTGGGTATCCTGAATGGTAAGTTCGGCCTTAGGGTATCCAAGAATATATTGGATAGTAGCGCAGGACTGCAAAGGCATGTTTTTTTGTACCCTATTGGCAAAAACTCCAGCAATAATTGGCTGTTCTTCACTCAGCTTAGCTTCTTTTTCAACAAGAGAAGCCATTACGACAACCTCACGGATAGAAAGACCTAGTTCAGCGGCCCGCTGTCTACTCTCTGGAGTCAAATTAGTATCAAATTGCTTGACCATCATTGTAAGTAGTTCTTCTTCCGCTGTACCTCTAGCCAAGCGATAGGTATCAGGAAACAAAAATCCTTCCACACTGTATTTTGTATTAGAGTTAGCTGTCATATAAGAAAAAGGTGCAAAATTTTTAGCTAACGCTTTGAATCTCACGGGATTTGCTAATTGTTTTTCAGCCAGCAGTTCGGCTATTTGATCAACCGTATACCCTTCTGGAACCGTAAATTGTTGATAAGCAGTTTGACCCTGAGACATCATAAGCAGCATTTGCTCGATTGGCATAGTTGGACTAATGGAATATTCTCCGGCCTGGAGTGAATTTTCCAGACCCTGCAGTTTGGCTGCAAACCGAAAAACAATAGCATTTTTAATTAATTGTTGTTTTTCTAAATCTTCGGCTATAACTTTAGCCGGAGTACCTGTTTTGATACGTACAAGTACTGGTTCGCCTTTGCTGCTAACCGGCTGCGTAAGCATCCAGCCAATTATAGCGCCAAAACTGAGAATAGTGGCTGCCAGTATCCCAATTGAAATTTTCTTGGCAACAGGGCTATTTAATAGTAACATGCACTATCCCCTTTTCGCATTTATTCTATATATGCATATGTTAAAGACTTTTGCAGATAAGTGGTATGTTAGCAACGCATCACCTATCTGTGCCTGCAAACTTCTTTATATATAGGCTAGTATTATTATAATCGATAATGTCCTATGAAGACAAACACCGATAAGGAAAATACGGCCTACTTTATATTAGGACTAAGAAAAGACTTGGCTTGTACCAAGTCCGTTAAGACGCCGACAGAAGCCGCCTGTACCCTTTAAGGGTATAGTTATCTTTCCATCAGGAAAAAAAAGAAGCCTGTCGGCTTCTTTTTACTCTTCCTCTTCGTCCTCAACCAGCTCTTCGTAGGCTTTACGAACCTCTTCAAATTCTTCATCAGTAGGATCTACGTAAATTTCTTCGCCGCTTTCGTCAACATCAATACGAGCGATAAATACATCAGTTTCTTCAGTACAGCCACAACCGCAACTACAGCTATCATCGCTGCATTCGCAATCCTCTTCTTCGTCAACTTCAAACGGTACCAGTATCGCGAAGCGCTTGTCGCCAACAGGAACAATCATGTCTTCACGATAATAGTATTCATTACCTTCTTCGTCAGTCATGACAACTACTGGCTCATCAAACTCCATCATTTCATCGTTTTCATTTTCGTTTTCAGCCATATTTTTCACCTCTTTTTACACATACGCAATATAATTTTATCTTAGAAAACATATCCTGTCAAGGGACTCCCTGGAAAGTTGATTACCCTCGCGGTAAACTGTCAAGATATCCTTGTAAAATAAAAACTGCAGCCATTTTATCAATAACCTGCCGTCGCTTGGCGCGGCTAACATCAGCTGCTATCAGTGATTTTTGCGCTGCGACCGTGGACAAACGCTCATCCCAAAATCTAATCTCAACACCAGGAATCGTTTGCACCAAAGCCGCACCAAATTTTTTGACAAGTTCTGCCCTTGGCCCAACAGTGCCGTTCATGTTTTTGGGTAATCCAATAACAACAAGTCCTATCTGATAAAGGGCTATCAGTTCACTAAGCCTAGCAAAATCCTTCGTTGGCGATGTCCTACGAATGACTTCGACTCCTTGCGCTGTTAACTTCAGTTCATCGCAAACCGCTATTCCTATGGTTTTATCCCCGACATCAAGTGCTAGTAT
>JAGGAA010000176.1 GCA_017889675.1 Bacillota bacterium
CGCGGCGTAGACATTGCTGCCAAGGAAGGTATTTTGTCGATTATCAAAAATAGAATGAGTAAATACTCCAGTGTGATCATCACATCGCCTGGGATTGAAGACCTGGTCGAAGTATGTGATCGCATTTTAGTACTTTATCAAGGAAAAATAATCGCTGAATTTACGGCAGAAGAATTTGATGAAAAGGTAATCTATCATGCACAACAGGGAGAAAGGAAGGTCGTAAATGCCCCAGAAATGGAAAATATTTTTGCTAGATAACTTAATCTGGGTAATTGTAGCACTGTTCTTTTTACTGAACGTGTTTATAACCCCACAGTTTTTTTCGGTAAAGAATATCGTTAACATTTTTTACCATTCTGCAATCATGAGTATGCTAGTGTTGGCCGAGGGTATTATTTTGATCATCGGCAAGATGGATTTATCTTTAGAAGGAATACTTGTATTTGCGCCAGGCGTTACCATGATTATGGCCACTAAGCTAATACCAGGCGGTCTTAACCCGGTATTGTGTATTGTGTTAACGTTGGCAGTTGGCGGCTTGGTTGGTTTGTTCAACGGCTATTGCGTAACCAAAGTGGGGATTAATCCATTTTTACAGACACTGTCGCTCAATATTATGCTCAGGGGCTTTGTCCTATTTTTACTACCATTTTCTATTCATCCGTTAAATGAAATCTATACGTTTGCTGGTAAAGCCAGACTATTTGACGGTATGCTGCCTGTGGCTATTCCCCTGGTTATTTTGATTTTTGCGGCGTTTCAATTTGTGATGAAATATACGACTTTTGGCAGACAATTTATGGCAACAGGCGGCAATCCCCGAGCTAGTTTTATCTCCGGCATCAATACCGACCGTATCATTATTATGGGTTTCATAATTAGTGGTGTGTTAGCTGCATTTGCCGGCCTGTTAGCTGCAGGCAAGCAGGACTCTATTTCTAACGCCATGGGGCAAAATTTGCTGATGGTGGCCTTTGCTGGTGCCATATTAGGCGGAACAAGTCTTGATGGTGGCAAGGGGACGATTATTGGTATGTTTGGTGGAGCCATTCTGCTGGCCATGATAACCAACTCACTGAATCTGCTGGGCGTCAATGTAAGCCTTGTTTATGCAACCGAAGGAGCATTGATCTTCCTGGCAATCCTATTAGACAGAGTAAAGGTAAAAGTTAAAAACAACATACTGCATCAGACCAAGATGAAGGAGGTATTAGAGCATAAAAATAATACGGTAATATCATCAGGTCATTGAATGAAATAAGGGGTGGATTATATTGAAAATGTCGTTGATAAAGGTAATTATCGCCGTACTTACGCTGTCATTGCTGCTAGTGGGTTGCGGTTCACAGCAAACAAAGCCGGCAGATGGACAGAAGAAGCTAGTATTTGGTATGATTGTTAAGGATATAAGTACACCATATATCCAGGCATTTATTCAAGGTGCTGAGAAAAAAGCACAAGAGTTAGGTGTTGAAATAGTTATTAAGGACGGCCAAGGTGACAGTGATAAGATTATGTCGATAATGGACAATTTTATCACACAGAATGTCGATGGTTTTATCATGGCCGGTGCTGTTGATTTAAAGGCCATTGTTCCAGGGGTTAAGCGGTTAAATGAGGCCAAGATACCGGTTATGGCGCTTGACACTTCCCCCGAAGGTGGTAAAGTAGACTTGTTCGTGTCGTTTGATATTAAAGATTCCAGTAAAAAAGCAGCTGAAGCCTTTGTGCAAGGTATCAAAGATAGAAATGGCGGCAATGTCCCACAGGGGGTTGTTGTAGAAATAACCGGTGATTTGCGGGATATGTTCACCAAAGAATGTTCCAGCGGCTTTAAGTCGGTTATTGACCAATATCCACAGTTAACTATTGTGCAAGGAGAAGGTAAATGGAATAACACAGATTCCCATGACCGGACTAGCGATTTGTTGACAAGATATGGGAAAGAAATTCTGGGAATCTATGTGCAAACACCGGACATCATGGGTATTGGAGTCGTATCGGCCATTGAAGCTGCAGGCCTTAAGGCGCAGGACTTTGGTATTGCCGGTATCTGCATTGGGCCAGAAGGTATAGATTTGATAAAAGACAAAAAGGTACTGGCAATCATCGAACAACCTGCTAAGGATTCTGCCGAACTTGCTGTACAATATTTATATAATCTTAAAAAGAATCAACCCATTCCTAAGATTGGTGATACAGTGGAGCAAAAGGATGCTTTATGGGCACCGGCAAAAGTTGTCAAGAACCCGTTTGTTGATGAAGGTGCCTACATGATCCTTAAGGGCTCGCTGGTGCCACTGGAAGTAAAGGTAGATGACCCGCGGCTGTGGGAGAATCAATTAAAAAAATAAGAAAACTGTCCAATGATTGATGTGGAGGGAAGGCGTAGGATGAAAAGCAACTACCGTGTGGCCTTTGATAAGGGGTGGCAGGATCTAAAACAAAAACAACCGGCAGATATTGCCCTACATATGCAGGTGCAATATTTACCAGGAAAGCAGCAATTTATCGTGCCTTTTCTTAATGAAAACTATATTGTTGATTTGGCGAAGGAAACTCTGGTGCGTGAAAACGATGGTGAGATGCCTGAGATTAGTGCAGCTATACTGGTATTGCACTATTTATCCTTCTTTCAATCAGCCGCAGAGGTCGCAGGCAAATGGGTAAGCTTGAAAGAGATACCCAATGGAGGCATGTTGTTTTATCCCGCCTTTCATAAAGACGCAATTTGTGGTTTGATTAAGGCCTTTGGACATCAGACTGGGGCATTTCTTGAGTGCGCTGCTATTCTTGGCGGGCAGCCGGTCAAAGCTGGCGATGTAGCCGCATGGTTTCCCGTCTTCCCGAAAACGCCGTTGCGTGTGGTTTTGTGGGAGGGCGACGAAGAAATATCAGCTAATGCAACCATGTTGTTTGACCCTTCCATTGAACACTTCTTGCATATCGAAAGTGTTATTGCTCTAGGGGAATATCTTGCCAAAAGGCTGATCAAGCTGGCGCCGCAGACAGTAGGCTGTTAGCGCCGGGCAGGTAAAAAAAATAGACATCTGTAGACATATTTGTCTACAGATGTCTATTTTATTGGTATAATGAGAAAGTTAATAATTACTTGAAGGGACTTAGCAATAACCGATGGCCAAAATAATGTCGCTATTTACAACAATTCCTGTTGGGTTACTCCTGATCATGGGTATAGCCTATTCGTACTTAACTATGAATAATTACTTGTTGCCTGCTACTATCGAAAACTTTGCTTATGGCATATATGGTATTGGCCTGGTGTTGAGTTGGTGGTTTAATCGCAGTCGAATATTTTTCATTATTACCACGCTTGCAATTTCGCAGGTTGCTCTCAGTGATTTAGCAGTAACTGTTATTGGCATACCCGCTTTTTCAAAGATAATTTATTCTGTTATTTGTATCCTGCTGCCGTTAAATATACTGGTTTTTTCTTTAATAAAAGAACGGGGCATTTTTAATTTTTGGGGATTAGGGCGTTTTAGTATTATTGGCTCCCAATTGTTTTATATTGCACTGGCAATTACCTCGAACGACGATACCTTGCTGAGTTTTTTTTACCTAGAGCCGCTGCCGGCAGGTGTGGCTGTTATCACCGCAGTTCCGCAATCGGCGCTGGCAGCCTATAGTGTTGCAGGTGTGCTGCTGGTAAGAAAGCAGCTGAGACAGTACTCGTCTTTGGATAATACCTTTAGTGTTGTGCTGGTTGGTTCCCTGCTGGCGCTGCACTTAAAAACAGAGCCGCTGGCAATCCCTATCTTCTTTGGCACTGCTGGAATACTACTCATCATGGCGGTGATCCGGGATTCTTATTCAATGGCTTACTTGGATGAACTAACCGGTTTGCCTGCTCGCCGCGCTCTTAAGGAAGAACTAATGAAATTACGGGGCGAGTATACGATTGCGATGGTGGATATCGACTTTTTTAAAAAATTTAATGATACTTATGGACATGATACTGGCGATGAGGTACTGCGACTTGTGGCAGCTGTGCTCAAAAAGGTAGAAGGGGGCGGTAAAGCCTTCCGGTATGGTGGTGAGGAATTCACGATAGTATTCCCGTACACTACCAGCGCAGAAGCTATACCCCACCTAGAGAAATTGCGTATGGCGGTGGCGAAAACTCCCTATGCATACCAGAAGCGGCAAGTCAAAAAGACTAAGCGCAAACCGTCTGTCAAACAACTGTCTGTGACCATTAGTATTGGAGTCGCAGAACGCAGCGAGAAGCACAAACAAACAGACGAAGTAATTAAAGCGGCTGATACCGCCCTCTATCGTGCTAAAGAAAAGGGGCGAAATTGTGTTAGTAAGTAAAGAGCAACACAGATGTCTGTTAGGGTAAAAATTAGGAACCGCCGGATGGGCGGTTCCTTTTGATTAAACTATTGGGATTAGGCTCAAGCTATTTTACTTTTTGAGCGCTGGTTTTTGTGAACGTATTTTCGTTGCAGGATTTGCGGCAGCCAGTAGTTTGCTGCTCTCGTTCATCTTTTTGGTAATTTGTTTAATGTAGC
>JAGGAA010000177.1 GCA_017889675.1 Bacillota bacterium
CGCGGAAAAAAATATTCGATTATACTTCATCCTGTGGCCTCCTTTCTTACTACTATTATAGCAAATAATTTGCAATTGTGCTTAGTGTAATCTAAAATCAGTAGTGTGGTTGCTGCAGGGAAATAATGCTATAATATACATAACGAAGGAGGCGCTACAGCATGAAAGTTCGTGAACGAATTGAAGAGCAGGAATTTAAAATCTTATCAGCCTATGCGGCGAAAAGCCGTGATGCCGTCAGGGACAGGGAAGAGGATTTGTGTGATTTCCGTACCGCCTTTCAACGCGACAGAGATCGCATTATTCACAGTAAGTCGTTTCGACGTCTTAAACATAAAACACAGGTGTATATAGCTCCAGGCGATCATTATCGGATGCGTATGACCCATAGCCTAGAGGTTGCGCAGATATCTCGCACCATAGCCCGTGGCCTAATGCTTAATGAAGACTTGACTGAAGCAATCGCAGTAGGCCACGATGTTGGGCATACGCCCTTTGGCCACGCGGGCGAATATGCGTTACGTGAGCTTATTGGTCATTACAATCATAATGAGCAAAGTCTGCGAGTAGTAGAACATCTTGAACGGGGTGGGCAGGGGCTTAATCTGACGGCAGAAGTTAGAGATGGCATTTTAAACCATACTGGTGAAAACAAGCCGTTTACCTTGGAAGGAAACATCGTTCGCAGAAGCGACCGTATTGCCTATCTGTGTCATGACTATGATGATGGTATTCGTGCCGGTATGCTACAGCCTGCTGATTTGCCGCAAAATGTAAGTAAAATATTAGGTACCAATCCATCTAGTATGATAACCGTAATGGTTTCTGATATTATTACTGAATCAGAAGGCAAAAACGAAATTATTATGTCCAGCAGGGTTAAAGCGGCTATGGATGAATTTCGAGAATTTATGTTTGAAAAAATCTATCATTCAGCTGAACTTGAGCCTGATCGGAAAAAATCCAAATATGTTGTTAGTAAACTTTTTAAATATTATATGGATAATCCCGGCAGTTTGCCACAGGAATTTTTGGAGCGGGAAGATCGCTGGGGATTGCAAACAATCGTTATTGATTACATTGCCGGTCTAACTGATTTGTACGCAATTAAACAATTTCAGAGACTCTTCATCCCAGCTACCTGGGGGATATCTCCATTATAGGCAGAGCTCACACAAGCTCTGCTTTTGTGTTTCCGAACAAATATTATTAGCTTTGTCAAGATGTAAAAGAGGACTTTTGTTATTTATATTGAATAATAATTATAAAATAAAAGATGATAAAGACTGTGTAAACAACTTTGCAGGGAGCTACCTGGTTTTGGCAGGAATATTAGCCTGAATGTAGAATTAAGTCAAAGCTTGGAACTATTTGCATATTCCGCAAATCTAAAACACAGCTGGTAATTTGTCATTGCCTGGATAAGGTGAATTATATGAAAGATGCAGTTTTCGATGATTTTATCGATAGATTGCGGTCAGAGAGCGACATTGTCAGTATCGTTTCCGATTATGTATCGTTAAAAAAGAAAGGAAAGAATTTTTGGGGTTGTTGCCCCTTTCACAGTGAGAAGACGCCATCGTTTTCGGTAACTCCGGACAAAGGTTTTTTTTATTGTTTTGGATGTCAGACTGGCGGCAATGTTTTTAATTTCCTGATGCGAGTAGAAAACATTACTTTTTTTGAGGCAGTAACACTGCTAGCTAAAAAGCTAAACATTTCTTTGCCGGAAAGAGAAAAAACACCGCGTGAACAAGCCAAGGAGCAGGAACTTGCTAAAATTTATCAGGTAAATGAATTAGCTAGAGATTTTTTCCATGCTTGCTTGACTAAAACTAATTATGGAATACCTGCCCGTGAGTATTTGTCTAACCGAGGTATATCTGCTGAAGCCATAGATTTTCTGAAATTGGGTTTTGCTCCGCCGTTATGGGATAAACTATCGTTAACCTTGAGTGATCGTGGTATTACTCTTGATATACTGTTGAAATCGGGTTTGTCTGCTGCGCGTAATTCTGGTGAAGGTGTGTATGACCGATTTCGTAATCGCATTATGTTTCCCATTAGTGATGTACGAGGGCGGATTGTTGGTTTTGGCGGTAGAGTTTTGGATAACAGTCAACCGAAATATCTCAATTCGCCAGAAACTGAGGTTTTTAATAAACGGCATGTTTTATATGGATTTGATAATGCCTATAAACATATTCGGGATTTAAACCAAGTGGTTATTGTCGAAGGGTATATGGATGTTATTACTCTCTATACGCAGGGTATCAAAAATGTGGTAGCCTCGTTAGGAACGGCTTTTACGCCGGAACAGGCCAGACATTTGACTAAACTTAATGCAGAGTTATTATTTTCTTATGATAGCGATGCTGCTGGACAAAATGCCACCGTTCGGGCATTAGATACCGTTCGTTCCTTAGGAGCCACTATTAAAGTAGTAACGATTCCTGATGGCAAAGATCCAGATGAATTTGTTCGCAAGCATGGTAGTCAAGCCTTTCAGGAACTGTTAAAGTCGGCGCAGCCACTATTAGACTACCAACTCGAACAAGCGTTAAAATCGGATGATTACTCTACCGTTCAAGGTAAAATTGCCGTTGTCGGTAAGGTAATACCAATTCTTGCCGAGACGGATAACGCCGTAATAGTTAACGCCCATATTACCCGTTTGTCGCAAGTACTTGCTGTTGATGAAAGCGCTTTACGAAGCGAGATTAGAAAGTATATTGTTCAAGTTAAAAAGGATAAAAATGTAAAGCCAGGGAAAACTATGAATATGGCACTCTTATATAAGCAGCCAGCTTCGGCAGTAATTCAGGCAGAACGCCAGCTGATTCGCTTAATGTGCGATGATTTATCACTAATCCCTTATGTTTTAGCCAAACTTTCACCACAAGAAATACAAGGAACTCTGCAGCAAGAGATAATTAATTTCATAGTTGACGCGTATAATATGGAAAACAATATAACACAGGCAGCGTTTACTGCTGGTGTAAATAACTTAAGTGAAAAGGCAAGCAACGAGTTTTCGCATATTATGTTGATGGAGAACCAATTTGATGATGTAGTTCAATTGGTGGATGACTGTATAAAAACAATTCGATTAGCACATTTGACTGTATTATATGAACAACACCGGCTACTGGCCGATGAATTAGAACGCATGGGGGATAGTAACTTTCTGCAGGAATTAGCGGAAAGTCAGCGAATTAAACATGAAATTAGCAAATTACATCATTAATAAACAAGGTTGGATAAATCTACTATCGTTAATTGCCAAAGGAAGGGGGGAGAATTATGGCCGATAAGAAAACTCCGCCGGTCGAGCATGTAAATGAGCTTTTGCACAAGGGTAAAAAACGCGGTGTGCTAACGTATACTGAAATTATGGATACTATGCAGACGGAAGACATGAGTCCTGAAGAAATCGAAGATATGTATGAAATCTTCAGTAATAAAGGTATTGAAATTGTTGATGAAGCTCCTGATGCTGAACTTATTGAGAACCCAGAGATGGAAACAGCGGCCGAAGAAGTAGATATTGATCTTACCATTCCTGAAGGCATTAGTATTGATGATCCTGTTAGAATGTATCTTAAGGAAATTGGCCGTGTACCGCTTTTGACTGCTGATGAGGAAGTTATACTGGCCAAGCGCATGGAACAAGGGGACGAAGAAGCCAAACGGCGGCTGGCCGAGGCAAATTTGCGGCTAGTTGTTAGTATTGCTAAGCGTTATGTTGGACGCGGCATGTTGTTCCTGGATCTTATTCAGGAAGGCAACCTGGGCTTAATCAAGGCTGTAGAAAAATTTGACTATAATAAAGGTTATAAATTCAGTACCTATGCCACCTGGTGGATACGTCAGGCAATAACCAGAGCTATTGCTGATCAAGCCCGTACTATTCGGATTCCGGTTCACATGGTTGAAACCATTAATAAGTTGATTCGAGTATCACGGCAGCTCCTCCAGGAATTAGGACGCGAGCCATCACCAGAAGAAGTGGCTCAAGCTATGGAAGTCACTGTTGAACGGGTCCGGGAAATCATGAAAATTGCTCAAGAACCAGTATCCTTAGAAACGCCAATTGGTGAAGAAGAAGATTCTCACCTTGGTGACTTTATAGAAGATCAAGACGCTCCTGCTCCGGCAGATGCTGCTTCTTTTATGTTGCTTAAAGAGCAGTTAGAAGACGTTCTGGAAACGCTTACTCCCAGGGAAGAAAAAGTATTGCGTTTGCGGTTTGGTTTAGATGATGGGCGAGCTCGCACCTTAGAGGAAGTAGGGCAGTTCTTTGGTGTTACCCGTGAACGCATTCGTCAAATAGAAGCTAAAGCGCTCAGGAAACTGCGCCATCCTAGTCGCAGTAAAAAATTAAAAGATTTTCTTGAGTAAAAATGCAATAATCACTTGACGTACTACGGACATTGTTTTATAATAATCAACGTTGGCGATATTCCTCGATAGCTCAGTTGGTAGAGCAATCGGCTGTTAACCGATTTGTCGTAGGTTCGAGTCCTACTCGAGGAGAACGGGGGTTCGATTCCCCCACGGGTCACCAATTTCGTAATTCGAGGTTCGATTAGTCGCAAGTTCGATCAAACGATCTCGCGAACAGGCGAACCCGCGAATACGGGCGATTAGCTCAGCTGGGAGAGCGCCTGCCTTACAAGCAGGATGTCGGCGGTTCGATCCCGTCATCGCCCACCACCTAAAAAACCTGCGAAGCAATTCGCAGGTTTTTGCTATGTATATACATTTGCAGGATTATTTAGTCATTCGGCGAAATACTAACAAGGAAATTCACTGGAGGATTGTGTAAGTGAAAATAGGAGAACGTTTACAAACTATTGCCGATATGGTTCCTGTCGGAATGGCGATGGCTGATATTGGCACAGATCATGCTTATTTACCAATATATCTTATTACAAATGACATTGTTACCCAAGCAATTGCTGGAGATATTCACCAGGGTCCCTATTTATCAGCTAAAAATGCTGTGGCTACCGCACAGTTAGAACAGGTTATCTCAGTCAGGCGAGGTAACGGGCTTGAGGTAGTAAGCCCGGGAGAAGCGGAAGTTGTGGTTATCGCCGGTATGGGCGGTTTGAATATTATCGATATCTTACGCTCGTGTCCGGCAGTAACGGCGGCACTTAAGTATCTTATTGTACAACCCATGATCGCGGCGGCGTCAGTCAGAATGTGGATGCAGAGCAATGGCTGGCAGATCGTCAATGAACAGCTTGTTCAAGAAGATGGTAAGCTATATCAGATTATTGCGGCAAAGCCTGGCGAAAGTCCGCCATTTGAGCCCATACTCTATGAAATAGGTCCGCTGCTATGGCAGGGGAGACATCCCTTACTGCGGCTGCATATTGAGGAATTAATTGAGCATTTACGTGGTGTGCTCGCGTCCATGGCAAGAAGTGCCGAAGCCATACATTCGACGAAATACAGAGAATTTACTAATAAGCTTAAGGATTTGGAGGATAAGCGTACATGTCTGTAAAATGTCATGAACTTATTACCAAACTTGAACAATTGGCACCAAAACAATTGGCTGAGGACTGGGATAATATTGGTCTCTTAGTTGGCAGTCCAGAGCAAACTATCCATAAAATTATTATTACTTTAGATGTAGATCAAGCGGTTGTTAGTCAGGCTATTGCCCTAGGTGCTGACATGATTGTTGCCCACCATCCTGTGATATTTAAAGGTATTACGAATATTCGCACTGATTTACCGTTAGGCAGTATGCTAGCTGATTTGATAAAAAGTGGGATAGCCGTGTATGCGGCCCATACCAATTTAGATAGTGCGCCTGGTGGCGTAAATGATATTTTGGCACAAAAATTTCAACTTAAAGATAGTAGGCCGTTAACAACAGTATATCAAGAGAAGTTATATAAAGTAGTAGTCTTTGTTCCCGAATCCCATACAGAAATTGTACGAATAGCTATGACTGAGGCTGGCGCAGGTCATATCGGTAACTATAGTCATTGTACTTTTCAGACCAAGGGTGTCGGAACATTTTTGCCATTATTGTCGACCACCCCCTTTATTGGTGAAGAGGGTAGGCTTGAATTTGTTGAGGAAAGTCGAATCGAAACAATTCTACCGGCACACCTGCGGTCCCGCGTAATTAATGCTATGTTGGCAGCGCATCCCTATGAAGAGGTTGCTTATGATGAGTATTTGTTACTCAATAAAGGGTCTAGCTGTGGTTTAGGGAGGATTGGACGGCTTGGTGAAGCCGTGTCTTTAGGAGACTTTATTAATCAAGTTAAGCATACCTTACTAATCAATTCAGTAAAAGTGGCAGGTTCGGTTAATGCAGTAATAAGTCAAGTAGCGGTATGCGGCGGCAGCGGGGCAGGCCTCATTAAAGATGCTATTCAAGCAGGGGCAGATGTTCTGGTAACAGGAGATGTAAAATACCATGAAGCGCAACAAGCTCTTGCGCAAGGCTTGGCAATTATTGATGCTGGTCACTTTGCTACCGAACAACCGGTGGTTCAATGTTTGACTGCCTATTTAAAAGAACAAGCCAGAAAGAATGGTTGGAATATAGAAATTATTGACAATAATGTAAGCGAGGATGTATTTTCAACATATTGACTTGTTTCGCCATTGATGTTATGATAAAAATTCAAAATAATTAGTTTCTGAGTATGAAAGATGATCGCAGATGTTTGATGCATCTGAGGAAAGTCCGAGCTCCATAGGGCAGGGTGCTGGATAACGTCCAGCGAGGGCGACCTTAGGGATAGTGCCACAGAAATGTAGACCGCCTGACATTCTGTCAGGTAAGGATGGAACGGTGCGGTAAGAGCGCACCAGCAGTCAGGTGACTGACTGGCTAGGTAAACCCCACCTGGAGCAAGACCAAATAGGGAAGGGTTGACGCGGCCCGCTGAACCTTCCGGGTGTGTCGCTAGAGCTGCCAGGTAACTGTCAGCCCAGATAAATGATCATCGCCGCCAAAAGCGGAACAGAACTCGGCTTAATGACTACTCAGATGTGAGCATAATAAAACCCGCAGCCCTATAGTGACTGCGGGTTTTGTGTTTTCCAAAACAGAATTTCGGGAGCCCTTTTAGGAATAGCAGGCGGAGTACCGTTTTGATGCCATTCATGATGGGTGGCTTTGTAGTGACAAACTTTCGTGGAGTAGAAATAAGTAGCTGGCTAGTATCCTATTTTTCAAAAAAGTTTTTTACGCTCTAGACAAATGCTATTTTTATGCTATAATAAAAGCATAATTAAATTCTGGAGTCAATGATGACTCCTTCACGTAACAATGTTATGTGAAGGAGTCTATTTTTTTCTTCAT
>JAGGAA010000379.1 GCA_017889675.1 Bacillota bacterium
CTTTTGTTTCTTCCGTGGTACCACCTTTATTTCTGGCATAAATTACTACCAGACACTCCCTATGCCTTTACGTGGCACAAACCGGCTGCATCTACTTAATGGTTCAATACAGCAGCTCCCGGATGACCTGCAGCTTGCGTACTGAGAAACCTTGCAGCCAGGGGTTTCCTCTCTGAACAGTCGCGTTAGCGTACTCTTCCATTCATCGCTATTCATTATATACAATTGATTTTATTATACCTACCCTGGTGGACAGTGTCAAGTTCTGGCATTTCATTTTGTAATTTTTCAACCTTAGTTAAATCATCTATAGTATTCACATTTAAAAAATAACAATCTATCAATCAAACCAGAGCTCCATATCAGATAAATATTTTGCTTAATTATAATAAATGGTTATAATAATATCAATATTTTGTATACTCCGGCTTTTCATGACTCTCCTTCCAAAAATAATTCAGTGAAACTATTCACTAATTCCTTTTATTTACAGCTCGCAAGCTGCCCAGCCCGTTTGGGTATAATATTCTTGCCATTCAGAATAATGAATTAGCACTTACAGCGATCAGTTTCTACAATATATATAATGAGAGGTATTAGCCACTACTTAGTTACCCTTAACCCCTCTATTCTATTCTAAAAAAGGAGGAAAGCCAAAGGCAACGTCGAATTATTATTGTAAGGAGGAATGGATGTTAGCTTTAGGCTAATGTGAGTATCTTATGCGACGGAAAAACAGAAACAAATTAAGCCTAACTACCTGCCACAAAACCTATAATCGAAGTGTAAACAAACAAGTTTATTATCCTTTTACTGAAAAATCACTATATTTTAGCAGAACAAAATTCACCCCCTATTCAGTCTGCACATAAAATTTTTAATAATCCATAAGTCGTTTTAAGTTTCCTTTCGATATTATCTATACTACCACAAGGAGTGTGAACACAGTTAATGATCAAACTAACTATTGACGGGCAAGTCATCGAGACCGCCGCAGGAAGTACGCTCTTAGAAGCCGCCCAACAAGCAGGAGTAACAATCCCTACGTTATGCCATCTCGCTGATTTAACCCCCGAAGGAGCCTGCCGTGTCTGTGTCGTGGAAGTAGAAGGTGCCCGCGGACTCGTTACCGCCTGCACTTACCCAGCTTCTGAAGGGTTGGTTGTACGCACCAACGTAAATTTGCCGTAGATGACAGCAATCCTTTCATTATTCGGGATAATAACAAATGTATTCTTTGCGGACGTTGTGTCCGGGTTTGCCAGGAAGTGCAATGCTGCGATACCCTTGAATGGACAAACAGAGGATTTGATACCAAAGTAGCACCTGCTTTTGACGAGCCCCTGATCGATTCGTCCAGTTGTTTATTTTGCGGAACCTGTGTATCGGCTTGCCCAGTAGGCGCTTTAACCGAAAAGCCTATGCACTATGCTGGTTTGCCTGATAAAAAAGTCAAAACAACCTGCCCCTTCTGCGGTGTAGGCTGCAACTTCGATCTAAATGTAAAAGACGATAAGGTCATTGGTGTTACCTCTAATCTAACCAGTCCAGTTAACGGCCGTTTAACCTGCGTTAAAGGACGTTTTGGTACTGACTATATTCACAGCCCTGAGCGTCTTACCACACCGTTGATTAAGAAAAACGGTGAATTTGTTGAGGCAAGCTGGGATGAGGCTTATGATCTAATTGCCAGCAAATTTGGCGAAATAAAAACTACCTATGGCGGCGACGCTATTGCGGCACTCAGTTCTGCCAGGTGCGTCAATGAAGATAATTACCTAATGCAAAAATTTATGCGCGCAGCGATCGGCACCAACAATGTTGATCATTGCGCACGTACTTGACACGCTCCCACTGTGGCCGGTCTGGCCACTTCATTCGGCTCTGGAGCAATGACCAACTCTATAAACGAAATTCCCCAAAGTAAAGTTCTGTTTGTAATTGGGGCTAACCCAACTGAAGCCCATCCTGTCATCGGTGCAAAAATGCGGCAAGCCCTCCGCAACGGTGCTACACTCGTAGTAGCTGATCCGCGAAAAACCGAATTGGCTGGCAAAGCCCATGTTTGGCTGCGCTTAAAACCAGGCACTGACATTGCGTTAATCAACGGCCTTATACGCATCATTATTAAGTCCGGCTGGCATGATAAAACCTTTATTGAATCCTGCACCAGCGGGTATGAGCAAGTTGCTGAAACAGTAGAAAAATATACCCCGGACTATGTAGAAAACATCACCGGCGTACCAAAACATTTACTGTTTGAAGCAGCTAAAATCTATGGTACTGCTGAAGCAGCACAGATTTTTTATACATTGGGAATCACTGAACACGTATGCGGCACAGATAATGTTATGAGTTTAGCCAATCTTACCTTACTGACTGGTAACATCGGCAAACCAAATGCTGGTCTGAACCCAATGCGTGGACAAAACAACGTGCAGGGTGCCTGTGATATGGGTGCTTTACCTAATGTTTATCCCCAATCATGTACGCAAAGGACTCAAGCATCTTGATTTCCTTGTTGTACAAAATCTGTTCCTAACCGAAACGGCCAAATTAGCTGATGTTGTTTTACCAGGAGCCTCCTTTGCCGAAAAGGATGGCACCTTTACCAATACAGAACGCCGCATTCAACTGGTACGTCAGGCTATTAATCCAATCGGCAACAGCCGCCCTGACTGGCGTATTTTGATGGATCTATCCAATCGCATGGGTTACCCCATGTCATACAGTCATCCAAGTGAGATTATGGATGAAATGGCCTCACTCAGCCCCATATATGCGGGTGTCTCTTTTGACCGCCTTGAAGCAAGCGGCCTTCAATGGCCAGTTCCGGACAAAAACCATCCCGGTACCCAGTATCTTCATGACAAAGGCAAGTTCACCTGTGGTATTGCCAGGTTCATGCCCATTGATCACCAAGCTCCTGGCGAAGAGCCGGATACCGAGTATCCGTTCTTGCTTAGTACAGGCCGTATTCTCTATCACTACAACATAACTACCCCAGGCTACTCCAAAACGCTGACTGACTTCCGTTCTGAGGAGCAAGCTATGATACATCCTGATGATGCCAAACGGCTAGGTATCCAAAATCAAGAAATCATTAGTGTGTCCTCACGGCGCGGCAAAGTTCAAACCAAAGCATGGATTACAGACCGTGTACAGCCGGGAGTTATCTGGATGTCTTTCCATTATCTCGCAACCCCAACTAATGAACTTACCAGTGGAAACTTAGACAAAACAACCAAGACCTATGAATATAAGGTATGTGGAGTCAAAGTCGAAAAGCTTTAATTAGTAGTAAGAAAAACTGCTAACGCGGGCCTTGGGATTTGCGCACATCAGATATCCAGTCACTCGAATACAAAGAAAGGGGTGTTACTTTTGGCATTGCCCCAAAAGTAACAAAAGGTCTAGGCCCTAAGCCTCCAAAAGCTGAAAAGCCGGGCGATATTCCTAAAATCCGTAAA
>JAGGAA010000178.1 GCA_017889675.1 Bacillota bacterium
CTCTACATTGAGATTGCCTGTTAAGCAACTCTCGAAATTATCTTACAGATTGGCTTTTTGCCAATCCTCCAGAAAGCGTTTAATACCTGCATCTGTCAGTGGATGATATAAGAGTGACTTTACTACCTTGGCGGGAACAGTGGCAATATGCGCTCCGGCCAACGCTGCCTGGGTAACATGCTGGGGATGACGAATACTGGCAGCAATAATTTCGGTCTCAATACCATGGATAGCAAAAATATCAGCTATATCCTTAATAAGAGCAATGCCGTCCTGACTAATATCATCAAGCCGACCAACAAACGGACTAACAAAGGCAGCTCCTGCCCGCGCCGCTAATAGTGCCTGATTTGCGGAAAAAATCAGAGTTACATTGGTTCTAATCCCTTCAGCAGCCAAGGCACTCGCTGTTTTCAGACCATCCAGTGTTACCGGAACCTTGATTACCACGTTATCGCCCAGCTTGGCCAGTTCACGCGCTTCCGGCAACATCTGTTCAAACTCAGTTCCAATAACCTCGGCACTTACTGGCCCCGGTGTTAGTGAAGCAATTTCCTTGATTACTTCCTTGATATCTTGTTTTTCCTTAGCAATAAGCGATGGATTGGTAGTTACTCCGGCCACAATACCTATTGGCAAAATTTCCTTGATTTCGCCAATATTAGCTGTATCGAGAAAAAATTTCACAGGTAACTCACTCACCTTTTCTCATTATTATCTATAGCAGCGAACATATTCATTTACGGCTGGTGCGCCTGAGCGGAGCTATTTCAATAACCCCCATAGCCGATATTCTCGCCAAATCTTGCTCATCCTTGGCTGAAATCAGCAGTCTCCCTTCGCACTGAGGACAAGAGAGTTCAACAGCGTCGACAAGCACATCAACCTCAACATCAGTATTACCACAAGAGCAGTATACCCCCCCCTGCTCAGCAATATCATGAATTTTATTTAAAATCTCCAGTAAAATTTGTGAATTTTCTACCTCTGAACCGTCGGATTGCCCGGCCATCTCACTGGCCAGACTAGCAACTTCTTGCTTATGCCTAGCAATAGTCGCGGCAATTGCTTCCGCACTACCGACAAAACCCAATTCCAAATTTGCCTGGTCACAATATATTTTACTTGCTTTTGGCTGGCGAAACAGGTTGCTGTCAAGAAAAATTAGATGATTGGTTTCGCATACTACACAAGGAATATCAAGCAGATATTGACGCCGCCCCGCACTAGATATTGCCCCTTGTACTTGACCGCAGCTACAAACAAGTTGACACGCGGCGTTATTGATAGCAAACCGGGAGACATTATGAAGTTCAATTTTGCCGCATCGCGGACAATACAGCGCTAATGTAGAGACAGCGCTAATGACCATGGATATCCCCCCTTTGCTTCCTGTATTTCGCCACCTGCGGTAAAAATCCTGCCTGCTTGCTACAACTTAGCAACAACAGGTAAAAAGTGAACGGCCAACAATAACCCCGGGGATCTCTGCCCCGGGGTTATCTACCGTAACTGTTAGCCAATCATACTCTGACGAGTATCACCAAAAGTAGTACCAAGATTATTGTGGATAATCTGGCAAAGAGACATAATATCAAATGGTTTGGTGATATAGTCGCGCATGCCGATTTCCCTGGCCTCATTTACCATGTCCAACTCACCATAAGCTGTCATCATAATGACCTGATCACCCTGGCCCTGGCGTTTAAGCTCTTTTAGCGCCGTAATCCCATCCATGCCTGGCATCTTCATATCCATCAAAATGACATTGGGATGGGCACTTTGTGCAGCCTGTATACCCTCGTAGCCATTAGCGGCTGTAATTACTTGATAACCTTCATCCTGGAGAACCTCGGTTAGCAATCTCCGAATCCCAGGTTGGTCGTCAATTACCAGAATGGTTGCTTGGGAATTGCTCATGTAATGCACCTTACTTTCTCGCAGTTTTAATTGAAAAATTAAATTATTCCTCCCTGATGTAGATACTATTCGCAATCAATTAAAATTCTCCTGCTAATTTATGGAAAATTAAGGAAATATTTTTTCGGATTTTTCTAATTTCTGTGAAATACTTCCTAAACTAACCAAAGTTGTGCTACACTTTATAGTGAAATCACTTCGCGAGGTAATTGTATGCAACATAAACTACTAGTACTACGCAAGTTATTACTCTGGCTTACCAGCCATAAAGCGGCCTTATTTTTTTCCTTTCTGGTACTGGCTTATGTAACGCCTTTTATTGTTTTACGGCAAAACGCCCATTTTACCATTAATGATAACCTAGACTGGATTACCGCTTGGCTAGTACTTGTCAAAAGCGGTAAGGTATTTGAACTGACCGGGACCGTCAATCAAATGCTCGGAGAACTGCCTCGCAGTTGTCTACCTAGCGGATTTAATGTTATTACCTGGCTTTACCTTATCCTGCCACCTTTTCGCGCTTACCTAATTAATCTCATACTTGTTCATCTTACCGCTTTCGTTGGTATGCATCTTTTGCTGAAGCACTATGTCCTGCCAGCTAACCATCAGACTTGGTTGACTTGGGCTGGTGCCGCTTCGTTTGCTACCCTCCCCTTTTATACTGTCTACGGCCTGTCAATCGCCGGACAGCCCTTACTATTCTATGCAATGCTTAATGCCTATTATGATAGAAAAATGACAGTTACTATTTTCATCATTGTCATTTTTGCATTGTATTCGTCGCTGCCGCTTGTCGGTGTCTTTATTTTGACAGTTCTAGGACTGGCTGCCTGCAATGATTACTGGCAGCACCGTCGGCCGCACCCGAAATTTTGGGGAGCAATCGCTCTCTTAACCTGTTCGTATGTTATAACCGAAATATGGCTGATTTATAATGCCTTCTTCAGTTCAGGTTTTATATCAAGCCGTGAGGAAATTAACCGTCTGCTCTTAGGACAGGCCCGGGACTGGCGCGGCGTACAATCGCTTATTGTAGAAAACTTAGTGAATGGCCAGTATCATGCGGTTAGCCTGCATAAATACATTCTCGGCATCGCTGTGCCGCTGGCACTCCTTACTGGCTGGCGACACAAACGCGAATATAAAAGCATCGTGCTGTTATTGACACTCGCGCTCGGTATATCAATTTTTTACGGATTTCGCTATTCGGAATTCTTTATTTCAGCCGTAGCAGGCAGCAGCTTTTTAAATTCCTTCCAAATCCAGCGTTTTCATTGGCTGCACCCACTGTTATGGTATACCATCTTTGCTTTATGCCTGTCCGTTATCGCTAATATCCGCTATATTGGCAAAATACTAGCTGTTCTTCTGATTACTTTGCAGCTTGGTTTTCTGTTTGGCAATAACATTGAGTATGACTTAGTCTTAAAAAAGCAAGCAGGCATCTCAGTTATCGAGAACAGTTGGCTTTACGAAAATATTAGCTATGGCGAATTTTTTGCTGACAGCCTATTTCAAAAAATAGACAACTACATTGGCCGTCCGAAAGAAGACTACCGTATAGCGACTATCGGCATTTATCCGGCCATAACCCAGTATCATGGCTTTTATACCCTGGACGGCCGACTTAATATTTACCCACTTGCTTATAAACACGCTTTCCGCCAGATTATCGCCAAAGAACTTGACAAAAATCAGTTTTGGCAAAACTATTTTGATAACTGGGGCATAACCTGCTACCTATTTCCCGCAGAGCTTGAGTATTATCAGGTACGCAAGGCTTATCAATTAAAGCTCAATCATCTGGAACTGGATAGCCAGGCTTTTAAAAAATTAGGCGGCGAATATATTTTATCCGCCGCCGAAATAACAAACTATCAGGAAAATGGTCTTGAGTTTTTACAACATTTTAGCGAAGGCTGGTCAGTCTGGGAAATTTACCTATACCGGGTTCGCTAAAAATGAAGCGGGAATTCTAGTAGGGCTGCACCGAAAAAAATAACAGCCGCGATAATTGCTCCAATCATCGCTAGCAGAGGAGCAAGGAGCACAAGCACGGCTTTAGCGCCAGATAAACCATGTGCACCGCGAATAGCCGCTACACTCAGTGACAGGGTCCAGATAACTACAAGCAAACCGATGAATCCAAAAGCTATGCCTCGCAAGTTATCTGGCAGCAGCGCGGCAATAACTCCCAGCGGTATTACAGCCACCCGCGGCAGGTGGGAAAATCCTAATGCCGCGAACAGGCCGACAGCGGTTCCGTGACCACCTGCCAACTCAGCAACAAAGTTCAATACTGAGGCGCCCACTACCCAAAAGAACAGGCTGCCGATAAAGTGCAAAACAAACATACTGCCTAACGCTGGCGCGCCTTTAATCCCCGTATATACTGCCCACACCGGGACAAGCATACCAACGGTAAACATTACCAATGCTTGCCCGGTTAGTTTTTTTTGAGCAATCGTTTCCATTGCTGCCCTTGGGTTGAATAAAACATCATAAATAGTTTCCAATAAATTACCCATACAAATCCCCCCTTAATAGCTCTGGGGTACGGCCGCCGGGCCGGCCGAAGAGAGTATTTCCGTAAGCCGCTTAAGTATATACACCAAGGCTCCCGGTAATGGTAGAAGGATTGGCATATATTTTATCAGTGCAAGCCGCCAGCCAGTAACCGCCCGACGCTGCCATGTCAGCCATCGAAGTAATGACCGGTTTGCCAGTAGCGCGAATTTTCTTTAGCTCTTCGCCAACTTCCTGGGAAGCAGGAACCGTACCGCCAGGACTGTTAATTCTAAGGATGATGGCCTTAACAGATTCATCATCGCGGGCAGTATGAAGTTGGCGGATAAGGGCATCTGTACCACCGCCCTCGGTAAATAAACCAACTTGTCCGCGACCACCAACAATCATACCATCAACGTAAACGATGGCAATTTTATCATGGCTGACTAGTTTACTCTGTTTCACCTTGGGAGCAATAAATAGCGCTCCTAACATGGATATGCCGATAATAAAAATCAGCAAAAGTACCACTGAACGTTTAAACATAAGCCTACCTCCTTATGTATTTGTTTGTATTTGTAAAAGAAAGCTGTTGGAGATCATCCAACAGCTTTCTTTTATTATAATACCCATTTACTATTACTTTCCCAGCTTATTTGCCAGCGTCGCTTTAACAAAATCTCTAAACAGTGGGTGCGGGTTGGTCGGACGCGACTTAAATTCAGGGTGGAATTGCGTCCCTACAAACCAAGGATGATCTTTTATTTCGACAATCTCAACCAAGCGCCCGTTCGGCAAAGTACCGCCAATAACCAGGCCAGCCTGAGAAAGTTTTTCACGATATGCATTATTAAATTCAAAGCGGTGGCGGTGACGTTCATAAATAATCTCATCCTGATACGCTTGATAGGTCAATGTACCTTCCATAACCTTACAAGGATACACCCCAAGCCGCATGGTGCCGCCCTTATCTTCGATCGCTACCTGCTCAGGCATAAGGTCGATGACCGGGTGTGCTGTATTTGGATTAAACTCAGTACTATGCGCATCTGTTAAGCCACATACATTACGGGAAAATTCAATGACGGCAGTCTGCATGCCCAGACACAAGCCAAAGAACGGCACCTTATTCTCCCGTGCATAGCGAATGGCCTTAAGCTTACCTTCGATTCCACGGTCACCAAACCCACCAGGCACCAAGATACCATCAACATCGCCTAAACATGCAGCTAGATCAGTGTCCTCCGCCTCAATATCTTCGGCATTAATCCATTTTATCTCAATTGCGGTATCATTAGCAATACCACCATGGCGCAGAGCTTCTGACACACTCATATAAGCATCCCGCAGGGCGACATATTTACCGACAATAGCAATCTGCACACTATACCGTGGATTCATGATCTTATCCACCATGTGTTTCCACTGCGTCATATCGGCTCCAGTGTCTTTCAGGTTGAGCTTTTCCATAGCAATACGGTCAAGCCCTTCCTTTTCCAGCATCAGTGGAACCTCATAGATGCTGGCGGCATTTTTATTCTGGATGACTGCATCACAGTCAATGTCACAGAATAAGGCTAGCTTTTCTTTCATCTCCTGCGAGATCTCATGCTCAGTACGGCACACAATGATATCAGGGTGAATACCAATACTTCTCAGTTCTTTTACACTGTGCTGCGTGGGCTTGGTTTTAAGCTCACCGGCTGCCGAGATGTAGGGTACAAGGGTAACATGAATATAGAGTACACCACCCTTGCCTACTTCCTTTTTAACCTGGCGAATGGCTTCTAAAAATGGCTGACTTTCAATATCGCCAACAGTACCGCCGATTTCGGTAATGACAACATCAGCATTGTCTTCTTCGCCCACCCGGTAAATGCGTTCTTTAATTTCGTTGGTAATATGGGGAATTACCTGAACCGTGCTGCCCAAGTAATCGCCTTTACGCTCCTTGCTGATAACTGACCAATATATTTTGCCAGCTGTGACATTTGAGCTTTTGCTTAAGTGAATATCAATAAACCGTTCATAATGGCCAAGGTCAAGGTCGGTCTGATCAAAGTTGATGTACGGGTCAAACTTCTGGATGGTAACTTTGAGCCCGCGGCTTTTCAAAAGACGCCCAAGTGATGCTGCCGTGATTCCCTTCCCAAGTGAAGATACCACGCCGCCTGTAACAAAAATATATTTAGCCATTTAAAAATCCTCCTACTAACTTCCCACAATTAACTGTTGACAACCCTAATTTGCCAAAAAACCAAGCTCTCTATCCGTTAATTACATGTAGCTGCTTAGCTCAACTAAGCCTCATTTTCTTCGGTTTCTTCCTCATCTAAGTCAGCTTCGCCTTCCAATAAATGATCAGGCTCAGCACTACTCGCAGTACCCTCATTTTCAAAATCCTGTTGAATGGCAGCAAACAGCTTGGCCCGTCTTTGCATATCTTGCGGGGCTGCTGCCGGCTCTTCTGTTTCGAGCACACTAATACGCTGTGGTGACCATTCGTTTAGACCCCACATGCTTTTGCCTGTGTGCACAAACCGACTGTCCAAATTAATCCGGGTATGAACATCAGCAATAATCTGCGCTGATGCACGCATTGTACCGCCCTTAACGGCAATGGCTTGATCAATTAACTCCCGGTAGTATAACGGATGTCCTGCTGCCTTTAAAACTTGATATGCTGAATCGACTTCATCAATAGTATATGCCATAATTTTAACCTCCGCACTTAACAATCCGCGTTTTATATTCAACACCCAGAGGTAAATTCCTCCCGACTGCTATAAAACATTCCTGGAGAGTGAGTGATTTACATTTTTTCAGGAGCAGCCACTCCCAAAATACCAAGTGATTGTTTTACCGTTGACCTTACCGCTGTCACTAGAGCCAGCCGAGCGGCCTGCACCTCAGGCTCAACGCCAATAATCCGGCATTGATTGTAAAAAGTATGGAACAGGCTGGCTAGTTCATGCGCATAGCGGGCGATTCGGTGCGGCGCACGCTCACAGGCGGCACTAGCAACCTCTTCTGGAAACTTGGCCATTTTTTTAATTAAATCAATTTCTGCCTGCTCGGTTAATAGTTCCAGCTTAACTTGCTCCCAAGCAGCCGGCATTGGTAGGCCCGCTTCTGCTACTTGACGAAAGATGCTGGATATTCGGGCATGAGCATACTGAATATAATACACTGGGTTCTCATTCGAATGAGATTTAGCTAAATCAAGATCAAAGTCAAGCTGGCTGTCAGTTGAGCGCATAATGAAGAAATACCGAGCGGCATCGCGGCCCACTTCCTCAATAAGTTCACTCAAAGTCACGCCTTGTCCTGTCCGTTTGGACATCTTAACAAGTTGACCATCTTGATAGAGGCTTACCATCTGTAAAATCATTACTTCCAGATTATCCGCATTATATCCCATGGCATTGATAGCAGCCTTAACCCGGCAAATGTAGCCATGATGATCAGCGCCCCAGATATTAATAACCTTGTTAAAACCACGGGCAAACTTATCGCGGTGGTAGGCAATATCAGCAGCAAGATAGGTAGGTATGCCGTTATCGCGGATAACCACCCGATCTTTATCATCGCCATACGCTGTGGATTTTAGCCACAAGGCTCCGTCTTGCTCATAGATATTGCCATTGGTTTTCAGGAGCTCACAGGTAGTGGCCACAGCGCCGCTATCATGCAGCGTGCGTTCGCTAAACCATACGTCAAAGGAAACGCCAAACTGTTCCAAATCCTCTTTAAGGGCAGCCAGCTTTTCTTTCAGCCCCACTTCCTTGAACTCAGCCAGACGCTCCCCCTCTGGCATACTAAGATATTTTTCGCCATGTTTATCAATAATTCGCTGCGCTGTATCGATAATATCTTTGCCGTGATAGCCATCTTCAGGAAACGCAACCGATTGTCCCATAAGTTCTAGGTACCGGGCGTTGACGGAAGCTGCTAGGTTATCCATCTGATTGCCGGCATCATTTATATAAAATTCTGCTTCCACCTGGTAACCAGCCGTCCTGAGCAGATTAACAAGGGCGCTGCCTACTGCTGCTCCCCGGCCATGACCAACATGCAGCGGTCCAGTAGGGTTAGCACTGACAAACTCTACCTGCACCCGCTGCCCCTGCCCGGCGTTAGTCTGCCCAAAATTATCCCCGGCAACCAAAATATCTGCCAAGTCCTGGTAGAGAAGATCTGACTTAAGATAAAAGTTAATAAACCCAGGGCCGGCAAGCAAGGCTTTATCCAGCCATGGCTCATCAAGACGATCAATAATAGCCTGGGCAATTACCCGCGGATTCATCTTAGCCGCTTTGGCTGACTGCATAGCGAAATTAGTCGCGTAATCACCGAATTCTTTTTGCGGCGGCACTTCCAGTGCTATCTCAGGCAGATGCTCGGCAACAAATACACCGTCAGCTACAGCCCTAGTCGCTGCTTGTCCAATGGCGGCAATCAGCTGTTGTTTAATGTCCATTTTTCTTATCCCCCTGTACAAGGACAGTAAGCGTATTCGCGCTTTGCCACTGTCCGTCTATTTCCAGCTCGTACTCAATATGTATTCCAGTAACCTGGCTATTATCCTCAGCACGGGTTATTGCCAACTGGGTTGTATGTATACTCATTTCCATTGTGCCATAAGGCGTAACATATCTAGAACTGCAGCGTTCCCCGTTACGAAATTCCTGTCGCTGTTCAACGCCGCCCATACGCACCAAAACAACATAATCAGCGTACACTTTTAAGAGTGTTGTGGCACCTTCCATCCCGCTGATTTCGCTTTCTTGATACGTGATATAGTGGACACCATTTTTCGCATACCGCCGCCCATGTGTAAATAATTCAATTGTATCAGCTTCACCATGAGTATCCTGTTGTGAACCTTTCACAGAAATAAGCACATGGCTGATATCGGTATTACCCTGTTTGATCAAACTCAATCCCTTCACAGAACCTTAACTTTATTATTATAGCGTAGTCGAAAGCTATTGCCAATATTCATAAGACCAATATCGTAAAAAAATCAAAAAAATAAATTGCGCCGCCTGTCCGTGCGTACCAGACAAGCGGCGCAGTCCCCGGGAGGCAGCCGCCATACTGCCTCGCGTAATTAATGTATGCAGAAATTACTATAAAATTCACCTATTTTTAAAAAATCATTGCCACAACTTTTTCACTTCAGTACCAGGATAATAATATTTAATAATATCTTCGGCCTGCTTACCCTCTTTGGCAAAAGTATAGGCCCCCCATTGGCATAAGCCAACACCATTTCCCCAGCCGTTACCTGTAAAAATGAAGTTATCATCTTCATACTTCATTTCTGTAACTAATGTTGATTTAAGAGTATCATAGCCGACAGCCCGCTACCTGCGAAGCCGGAATTTTTACTGTCCAGGATTCTATATGTTCCGGAGCATAGGTAAAGCAGTTATCTTTAACAGGTTGGAAGTACGGGGTATCGTGGGAAATTTCTTTAGGAAAGCTTTCTTCTCTGGTGGCACCAATTTGCCCATTGCAGGAACTATAAATAGCATTAACAAGTCCACCAGCATATAACAGTACTTCTCCGCGGGTCCGTGCTACGGCCTGCTTCACACTGTCGTTGACTTTTTGCGGAGCAAAAGCCTGCAGTTCCTCTTTTGATGTACTAACATCAGCATTATGCAATTTTTTTATCGTGCCAGCTTCAATAGCACTGATCGTCAGGGTACGCGAGGCAATCGCCTGTGCCGCTAAGGCCTCTATCGGCCAATCCGGCTCCATCTCCTGGGCAATAACCCCTTCTATATACTTTTCTAGCGGCATAGTCTCAATCGAGCCTTTATCGGCCAGATAGACCCTTACCTGCGGTTCATTAGGATATTTGGCCGCATCAAAGGGCGCAACACCGGGAATCGGCTGTGGTACAGGTGCAGGCGGCATTGGAGCCGGTGCCTGCTCAATCGGTGCTGGTATTGGGGCCGGTGCTGGTTTTTGGGTGGGAGGCCTGAGTAGTGTATACGCTCCCGTGATGAATGCTAACATAATTACTATGACTAGTGCGGTATTCCATGTTTTGTTTTTCATACACTCCCACCTCAAACTTAGTATGGCTGGAGATTCTCAAGCTTATGCGTCAGGTAATCCCCATAATTCCACTGTTAGCTGAGAACCCGCCGCATTGGTGAAAACGCGACTTATCAGACGATGGCGTGTGGTATTAATAAAGCGTAAGTCTTTATCTGTATAAGTAGTGGCATCCCGGCCTGGCGGTACATAATTTACCGGTTGGGAATGAGGATGACGCTCAGTAACTGTGAGGTTGGCAGCCAATACCGCATTGTATAAAGTGGAGGACACCTGGCACATACCGCCCCCAATTTCCTCGGCTTTATTCCCATTATCACCAAATACTGTTGCTGGCTGAAAGCCCCGTGCGGCTGTCGGCTCGCCGGTTAGCTTGTTGAAGGAAAACTCCTGCCCTGATTCAAGAACTGTATTGTTAATTAGTTTAGCTGTCAGACGAATATTCGTCAGCCGCCCCGGACTATTATCCAAAATCCGGGTAGTATAACTCCCCAGATTTTGGCTGCGTCTCAGCTTGTCTCCGGTAATATCAGAGATCGACTGCTGATATATTGGCATAACTCTGCTGCCAGCCGCTGCCGCCAGTAATTCGCTAAGCGTAGCCGAAACATCAAGACGCTGACCCGGTCGTTCGGGAATAACCTTTCCGGTGTCGGGATCAAAGCCGGCATTTACTGCTGGCAGATCTTTGGCCTTAGCCAAGTTGGCCAAGACTTTGCTAGCTTCTTCTGCCGTCATGGTGCCTACAGACTGACCCTCAATCGTAACATTCTCTGCCACTAGTCGAACTTCCGGTTTGGGAGCAGGTGTTTTCAAACCACAACCGGCGTTAAGAGCTAGCAGTAAACCAAGCATAAGTAGCGGAAATTGCAAAACTTTTTTTATCTTGTTCACCTCCTGCCGATAATGGGAATACCATGGAGTATCTTATTGGCTGACAAGGAGGAACTGCTATGCAGGCATTAAAAAGTTGGGTTAGCAAAGCAACGGGAATTACCTGTCATTCGGACATGGTACGACCCGGCTATATTTTTGTTGCTATCTGCGGACGTACCATTGATGGCAATGCTTTCGCCCAAACTGCCGCCGACCGCGGCGCACTGGTTATTGTAAGCGATTGCCCTGATCATCTGCCGCCGTTACGCAT
>JAGGAA010000179.1 GCA_017889675.1 Bacillota bacterium
GAATCTATGCAACGTATAGAAGCATATCAGGCACTAACGGCGCGGGTGGAGGAGTATCAACACGCCTTTGTGAATCGGGAATATGATACCATGTACAGATTATCATATTTTAAAGGAGTCCCTGAGCCTAGTCTAATTGAATATCGTCAGCTTCGTGACGCAGGCTACGTTTATCATATTAACGTAACAGTACAAGATATTGAGGTGCAGGGTGACAAGGCCTGGGTAGAGCTCGAACTAGTACTAACTCATCCTGCACTTGGAACAAATAAAACCATCCACAGGCAAAAATGGGAATTACATAATGGCCTTTGGTACAAAGTAGACTACGGAAACTAAAAAGGACAGAGTCGCTAGCGACTCTGTCCTTTAATCGTATTTTTTAGCGGAACATTCCGGCCATACCGGTGATAATCAGCGCATTGGCAAAGTCGATCAAGAAGGCTCCTACCAATGATACTATCATGAGGGCCCGCGGCGAAGGACCGTATTTTTCGGTTAATGCAGCCATGTTTACTAATGCATTAGGAGTGGCACCCATGCCGAAGCCGACCATGCCAACAGACAAGTGTACAGCGCTATAGTTACGACCCATGATGAGGTAAACACACAGCCAGCAGAAGAGGGCCATTAGGATAATTTGACCAATCAAGATGATGAGCAGTGGAATGGCAAGATTAACGAGTTCCCACAATTTAAGACCATTGATTGCCATTGTCAGATAGACGGCCAGCGAAATATCGGAAATGACTTCGAGAGCAGCACCATCGATTTTATAACCCTTGGAAAAATCGCCAACATTGCGGATTACTGCAGCCGCAATCATGGCACCAATATAAGCAGGAAGCGTAATGCCTGCTTTTGTCATATAGAAACTTATAATGGAGCCAACACCCATAGCAAAAACTATCCAGCCGAGAGTTTGCATTACGTTTTGGCCACTAAGGGCGCCTTCTTCTTCTAGAACTGCAGTTCCATCACTATCATCTGTAGCAACGTTATCTACTTTAGGTGTTTTAATTTTGTACTTTTTAATCAGCGTTTCACCGAACGGTCCACCCATCAAGCTGCCTGCAACCATACCAAAGGTTGCGCATGCGATTGCGGCAGTCGTAGCACCCTGTACACCCCACTCCTCAAAGAGCGGTCCAAAGGCACCACCGGTTCCCAGTCCGCCCATCAGCGTTACTGCACCACTGATAATACCTAATAGCGGATCAATACCGGTTAACTTGGCAAGGAAGATGCCGAGCGCGTTTTGCGCTATTGCCAGGACAACAGCTAACAAGAAAAAGATAATTAAAGGCATGCCGCCTTTTTTAAGGAGCGTTAAACTGGCGCCCATACCAATTGTACAGAAGAACATAATCATAAGAGCTGTCTGCATGGTACCATCTAATTCAAATCCGAGAATTCCCTGGGTACGCAGGAAAGTCGATATACCAGCGAAGATTAAACCGCCGATAACAGGTGCCGGTATGCTGAGACGCATAAACATTGGCACTCGATGTCTGATAAAATTACCTATAAAGTACATTACGAGGGCCAAAGCAACTGTTTGAATCATGTTAAGCTTAAAAATTAAAAGACCTGCTACAATTTTGGATTCCATAATTTCCCTCCACTCTTATTTAGCTGAATAATGCAACTAGTAATAATAGTGCTTCATTATCCTGTCCTAATTATAAACAAGCATTCTACAAAAACTACAAAAAACAACTGAATATTATATTAGAAAATACTGATTTATCAATAATGTTCTAGAGGGATTCATTTGTATGCGTACGAATGATTTATTTTGAAATGATTCATCTTTATGGCATAAAGATGAATCATTTCTGTAAATGGAAAAAACAAGTATATTTTTAATTGCTTCTTTAAAATATACTTGTTTTTCAAAGAATGGCAATTTTTTTATCGTTTCTCCTTAAAGAGCATAGTTGGGACAGGAGTCAGGTAAAGGGATCATGAAGCAGGCTTGTAAAAAGTAACAACAAAAGACTCCTGCCGGGGATTCGGCAAGAGTCTTTTATTGTTACTTATATTTTGAATTTCAGGATAGTTTCGTTGAGTTCGGTTGCCATTTTAGCAAGAGCCTGGCTTGAGGAAGCAATTTCTTCCATTGAGGCTGACTGTTCCTCGGTGGCTGACGAGACCGTCTGAGCTTCTGCTACTGCGCGTTTGCTGAAATCATCAATTTTTTGCACGGCGCTGACAATTGTGTGACTAACGCCAGACATCTGCTCAATCGCGACAGAAATTTCTTTTACCTGATTCGATACATCGGTTACCATAGTTGCAATCTCGGTAAAGGTATGTCCAGCCGTATTGACTGCGTCAGTTCCAGCTTGAACCTCCCTCGTACCGTCATTCATAGCCAAAACAGCTTTATCGGTTTCTTCCTTAATCTCGGTTATAAGGGTTCCAATTTGTTTAGCAGCATCCTGCGATTGTTCTGCCAGTTTACGTACTTCTTCCGCAACAACCGCAAAACCTCGTCCCTGTTCGCCGGCTCGTGCAGCTTCGATAGCTGCATTGAGTGCCAGAAGATTTGTCTGACCGGCGATTCCAGAGATGGTATCAATGATCTGTCCGATTTCATTGGAGCGTTCCCCAAGCTTAACGACAACACTAGCAGAAGTGGTTACCGTTTGTTCAATTTGGCTCATTTGGCGAACTGCCTGGTCTACAGATCTTCTTCCATCTTGCGCTTTGGTGGCAGCCATATCGGATTGAGAGGAAACTTGGGTTGCGTTAGCCGCTATCTTCCCAATACCCAAAGACATATCCTCAACCATGGTACAAGTAGTATTAGCAGCAACAAGCTGTTGTTCAGCGCCGCTGGCTACGTTTACAATAGAGGAGGCCACTTGATTAGCTGCCTGCGCGGATTGGTCAGCACTTGCTGTAAACTGTTGTGACGAAGCGGCGATCTGTTCCGCTGACTGTGAGACTTGGGAAATAAGCATTCTAAAATTAGAATTCATCTGGTTAAACGAGGCTGCCAGGCTGCCAATTTCGTCTTTGCGTTCTGCTACACTATCATCGACAGTGACAGTCAAGTTACCGGTTGCCATTTCATTAACTACTTGCTGTGTATGTTGTAGGGGATTAATTATAGATCGTACCAACAGTAAGGTGAATCCACACGCCGTCAGTAGTGAAATCAGTCCGATTATTCCTTGTATCAGCATTGATTTGTTCATGTCTTCTTCATACTGATGTTGACGTTTTACGACTTCAGCATCAATAGTGTCATACCAAGCGCCTGTTCCAATTGTCCAGCGGTAAGGTTCGAATAATTTAACATAGCCGCGCTTGGGTAAAGGATCACTCTGTCCCGGTTTAGTGAACCAATAATCACTAAATCCGCCGCCGCCATTTGCCTTCGCGGCATTAAAGAGGTCTTGTAATACGAAGTTACCCTTCACATCTTTAAATTCCCAGCGTGGTTTGCCCTCATAGTTTTTATTGCCCAATAAAACTAAATTAAAGCCCTCGTAAGTATCAATCCATAAATAATTGCCATTGTCATAACGAATTTCACGGACAATATCGGTAGCCTTTTTCTTAGCGGCCTCCTCGGTTAGAAGCCCTTTTTGTTGCTCCTTATACACGGAATCAATTATACTAACCGCACCCTCGACTTGCAGCTTCAGACTCCGTTCAAATTGCTCCATCAGTGTTTGCTGCATAAGAGCTATGTTGGTTGCTGCATCTAATTTCATGCGATATAAATTATAGCCTACTAAGATCGTTACTACAAAAAAACAGATTGAGCATATGGCAACAACTACTTTTGTACGCATGCTACCCAAAAAAAAACACCCCCACATTATAACTTCGATTTCTGTAAAACCATCCTTGGTTTTATCACCTCTTCTCTGCTGTGAATACCATGTCGTTGGATAGAGAGTTTTAAAGCCGCTATTTTGGCATGGCAAAGCTGAGAATCCTAGGCTGCGGTTATGTGATAACCAGATACAAAATCATACTTTTCTAATAATTACATTATACAGTTTACAATATATTGAAGCAATATAATTATGATAATTTGACAGAATATGCCGAAAAAACAGGGTGTCAGCAAATCCATTGTTTACTAATCATCAAAATACAATTTCCGGCCATATTAATATTAAGCGATTCGCAATAGCTTGCTATTAGCGATTGATTACTATTTATCTGTTTCAAGGAGGGAAATCATGGCTGAAGACAAAAAGTTAACTTGCAGGGATTGTAATACCCCATTCGTTTTTTCTGCATCTGAACAGGATTTTTATGCTGAAAAAGGTTTCACCAATGAACCAGGGCGTTGTCCGGAGTGTCGAGCGGCACGTAAGCAAAGTAATGGTGGTTTTAATCGACGGGATAGTAACCGTCCACAGCGTGAAATGCATGCTGTTACTTGCTCTGAGTGTGGTAAGCAGACTGAAGTTCCGTTCCGGCCAAGTGGTGACCGTCCGGTTTACTGCAGAGACTGCTTTAGCCAGCAGAATAATTCGCGCTACTAATGAAGAGAATGGTCAGTGAGCTATAGGATGCTGGCTTGACTATTTGGTAGTATTGTTGAATCCTTTTCATTTTAATTTCAGAATCAGTTGTTATAATTACTCAGATGTAATGCAAGAGTCATTGCATGAGGAGGATTCCGATGAAGTTGGATAAGAATTTTTGGGGCCGATTTTCTGCGGCTATTTCACTGGGGACCTTATGGTTCATTTTGGGGGCGGTACTGCGCATAATTTTAGCGATATTTTCCTACAGTCAAATTGTGGCGACGCCATGGGAGATTTTCAAGGTGTTGGCGGTTGGCGGCATCTTCGATCTCATAGTTATCGGCCAGGGTTTGTTGCCGATGCTCTTTTATTTAGCACTTGTACCGAGCCGCTTTTTTGCTACTAAGGGCAACAAGCTTGTGACTATGGGCTTACTATGGGTTTCAACAGCACTCATACTGTTGTTGTCAGTTACTGAGTTTTATTTTTGGGATGAGTTCCAGGCACGTTTTAATTTTATTGCTGTTGATTATCTTATTTATACCCAAGAATTAATGGGGATGATTCGTGAAGGTTACCCGCTCAAGGTGTTATTCAGCGGCATTGGGCTGACTACTAGTGTTTTATCAGTTATTATATGGAAGAAATATTTGTGCTGGGATACCACGCTTTCGTTCAAGAGACGGTTAGGTGTAATAGCCCTTGCCCTGGTTTTTCCGATTGCTGTATTTTTTTCGGTTACTGGCAATATGAAGAATGTTAGTACGAATATCTTTAATAATGAACTGGCAGGTAATGGAATTTATGAATTTTTATCAGCCTTTCGCAATAATGAGCTTGATTATGTCCGCTATTATAAAACCATTCCTAATGAAGAGCTTGAGCCTAGGCTCAGACAACTTTTGCAGGAGACAAATAGCCAATACACCAGCGAAAATCTAGGAGAATTGACTAAACGTGTTACTGGGTCAGGTCCGGAAAAGCATCCAAATATTGTAGTTATTACTGTGGAAAGTTTGAGTGCTGACTATATGGAGTCTTTTGGTAATCAGAAGGGGTTGACCCCCAATTTAGATAAACTGGCAAAAGAATCACTCTTTTTTACTAAGGTATATGCCACAGGGACACGGACTGTCAGGGGGTTAGAGGCGCTTACCTTATCCATTCCACCGACTCCCGGACAATCCATTGTGCGCCGTCCGGATAATGATGATCTGTTTTCGTTAGGCTCAGTACTAAACAGCCATGATTATAAAAGCTGGTTTATTTATGGCGGTTACGGTTATTTTGATAACATGAATGATTTTTATGC
>JAGGAA010000180.1 GCA_017889675.1 Bacillota bacterium
CCAAGTTGCTTTTATTAACGGCCTTATGGACGAGAGTGGCTTAAGTCCGCAGGAGCAGCAAAAAGTAAAATATGCTATGGTTACCCGTGATTTGGTGGGCTTGGGTGAGGTTTTGGCCCAAAGCGGTATTAGTCAGGCTGCCAGGGAACTATTGCAACAAATTCCCCTCTTACATGGGCGAGAGGATATGCTTAATACTGCTTACCGACTTGTTGCTAACGAACGAAGCCGCTCTGCACTTGATAATCTGGCTGACATTCATAAGCTTTTAGCAGGCTATGGCGTTGACCGGTATGTCAACTTTGACTTGGGCATCATTCGCGATTTTGATTATTATACGGGTATGGTCTTTGAGGGCTATACGCCAGGTTTGGGATTTCCCCTATGCGGCGGTGGTCGTTATGATACCATGTTGGCTTCTTTCGGTGTTGCCAATCCAGCCACAGGTTTTGCCCTGGGAATCGAACGAATGCTGCTGGCACTAGAGCGTCAAGGCATTGACGTTAGTGTTCGCGGTAAAGATATATACATTGCTTGGGCCGAGGGGAAACTGTCTGAGGCTATTGAAGCGGCCAAGCAGTATCGCAAAGCAGGCCGTCGAACAGAACTGGCGCTTTCTGGGTGTTCAAAAACGGCAGCACAAACGGCGGCTACTGAACAAGGCTATGAAGAACTGATCTATATTGAATAAACGCGTTAAACAGGCTGTTGCTGCGCTTACTGCCCGGATTGATGAAAGTGATAAAGGATTTGTCGATAAATACCTAAATAAAGCGCAGGCTGCCTTGTTTTGGCAGATGAATCTGCCTGACCAGCGACATGCTTTGAATGTCGCATATACAGCACGTAAGCTTGCGGCTGATCAAGCGGATGTTGATCAACAACTACTTATAAAGTGTGCGCTCTTGCATGATGTCGGCAAGGTTAAAGGTGACGTTAGTACTGCTGATAAGATTATTACTGTGATTTTAGATACGTTTGCGGCACAGTGGGCGAAATCCTGGGGAAAAATGGGGCGGGGCGGCAAAATAGACAATCTTCGTCATGCTGTCTATATTTACTATAATCATGCTGCTCGCGGGGCGGCTATGCTGCGTGCAGCTGGCCTGCCGCAAGAGCTGATCGAAATTGTCGCAAGACATCATGAGGCTCCGGTAGTAGGTGAACCACCGGAGCTTACGCTGCTTAAAATGGCTGATAGCCTAAACTAATAGCCTTTGACTTTATCAACAAGATTTAGCATATCCCGACCCTGGATAAAACGGGTGAGATTATCAGCGAGCAGCTTGACAGCACGGTCAAGATAGGCCGGTGATAAAGCGGCAACATGGGGTGTGATAATAACATTAGGCATAGTCCACAGCGGACTGGATTCTGGCAGTGGTTCGTGAGTAAACACGTCCAGGCCGGCACCACGAATTAGTTTTTGTTCTAAGGCAGTGATTAAATCGGCCTCATTTACAATAGCACCTCTGGAAATATTGAAAAAATAGGCCGAAGGCTTCATCACAGTAAAATGCTTTAGGCCAATCAGATTTTCGGTGTTCTCGGTCAGCGGCAGGGCAATAACAACATAGTCCGCCTGAGATAGCATTTCCTGCAGACTATCATTATCTGGCGGATACAGCTTATCTACAAATAATTCAGTAGTCATTTCCTGTTTGCTGGCAAGGACCGTCATACCTAGCGCCTTGGCCTTCTTGGCAATCTCGCGGCCAATAGCACCCAGGCCAATGATGGCAAGGGTATGCTCGTGTAATTCATCTGTCGGCACTCTCTTCCAGGTTTTCGCATCTTGCTGACGAATACTCAGGGTAAGTCCCCGGCTAAAAGCCAGCATCATGGCTAGTACATGTTCGGAGACCGGAATACCATGGATGCCCTTGGAATTCGTGAGGATGGTGTCAGCAGCCTGAATTTCAGGAAAGAGCAGTTTCTCCACTCCGGCGCTTAGTGCATGAATCCATTCTAAGTGAGGGGCAGCTTGATACAGATGGCGGGTTTCAGCCCAGCCCCAGGTTGCTAGAATATGGCACTCAGGCATATGTTCGAGGGCGTTCTTTGCATCGCTTATGATTATATTTACATTTGGCTCAGCGGCTTTAATGATTTCTTTATGCCTGTTGGCCAATGGGTTGAGCACAACAATATTAAGAACAGCCATGATGAACCTCCTTATTTAATGATAGTATCTTGTCAAATACTTCTACATATGCAGCCTGTTTTCCTACCTAAGACGAAAAAGCAGATACTATCAAGGGAGCGGGTTCTGTTACAAAAAGAAAAATTCACAGTAGTATATTGACGCTGACAATGTATAATGTTAATATATTATCATATTAACTCTTTAATTAACTAAAGAAACAGGAGGCTGACATGACCTCAAATGATATGGAGTATTTAACAATAGCCTTGCCTAAAGGCAAGCTCTTTGATCTTTCGGTGAATATGCTGGCCAAAATCGGTTATACGGCTGAAGGACTCAGCGAGAATTCGCGTAAATTGGTTATTGCCAATGAGAAGGAAAAGATCCGGTTTATTATTACCAAGACTGCTGATTTGCCTACTTATGTAGAATATGGTGCGGCTGATATTGGGATAATTGGTAAGGATGTACTTTTAGAAGAGAACAAAGATATCTATGAGCTACTTGATTTAAAATTCGGTTTATGCCGGTTGATGGTTGCTGTTCCCCAGGCATTGAAACAGGAGAAGATGAGTGACTATGCTCATATGCGGGTGGCTACAAAGTATCCCCGGGTTGCGGAAACCTTTTTTCATAGTGTCGGTATTCAAATGGAGATCATTAAGCTCAACGGTTCTATTGAGCTTGCGCCCATGGTAGGTTTGGCTGAGATCATTGTTGACATTGTGGAAACCGGCCGCACTCTTAAGGAAAATAACCTTGTTGAAATCGCGCAAATTCATCCGGCAACAGCTCGATTTATTGCTAACCGGGTAAGCTTTAAGATGAAGTTTGACAGGATAAATAAAATGGTAGAAGGGTTAAAAGCACTGGTGGAAAGTGAGGGCAAAGCATGAAAAGGATTCACAGCAGTTTTTTAAGTAAAGAAGAAATGATCGAATTAATGGAAAAACCCGCTTTTGATAAAGTGATATTAGGTGCGGGCGGACGTGCTAAAGTAAAAGAAACGTTTGGCGAAGACCTGTCAGCCCAGCAGGTAGTGGAACGCATTGTTGAAGATGTACGGCGTCAGGGGAATGAAGCCGTACTAAAATATACGAAGTCAATTGATGGTGCTGGATTTACCGCCGATACGCTGGAAGTGACACCAGACGAGATCGAAAGCGCGATTGCTGGGGCTGACAAGGAAGTACTTGAGGCACTTGAAGCTGCAGTGGCTAATGTTCGACGGTTTCATAGTGAACAATTGCCCAAATCCTGGTTTACTGAGCGGGAACAGGGGGCGATTTTGGGGCAGAAATGTACGCCGCTGGATCGGGTAGGTATTTATGTTCCAGGCGGTACAGCTGCTTATCCGTCATCTGTGATTATGAATGCTGTTCCGGCGGCAGTGGCCGGAGTAAAAGAGATTATTATGGTTGTACCGCCTAGCCGGGAGGGAAAGGTAAACCCCTATGTCTTGGCTGCAGCAAAACTAGCCGGCGTCACAAGAATCTTCAAGGTAGGCGGCGCTCAGGCAGTGGCGGCGTTGGCGTTTGGAACAGAAACCATTCCTAGAGTAGATAAGATTACCGGTCCTGGTAATATTTTTGTTACATTGGCCAAAAAGGCTGTTTATGGGCATGTTGATATTGATATGCTGGCAGGACCCAGCGAAATTCTTATAGTGGCAGATAGTACGGCTGATCCCCAATATGTGGCTGCCGACATGCTGAGTCAGGCTGAACATGATGTGTTGGCCTCAAGTATTTTGATTACTGACAGTACCGAGTTGTCGATAAAAGTAGAAAAAGAAGTGGCAAAACAACTGGCAGTGCTATCGCGTAAGGACATTGCTGCCCAATCGATTGAGGATAATGGTTTGATTATTATTACCAAAGATATTTTAGAGGCGGTTGGGCTGGCTAATCTTTCGGCTCCGGAACATTTGGAACTATTAACTGCCGAACCGTTCAAACTGCTTCCGTATGTACGACATGCGGGTGCTATATTTATGGGACAATATTCACCAGAGCCACTTGGCGATTATTTTGCCGGTCCCAACCATGTACTGCCGACTGGTGGTACAGCCCGTTTCTATTCTGTGCTCAATGTGGAAACTTTTATGAAAAAAACCAGCATTATTGCCTATACCCAGGAAGCCTTGGCAGCTGTCAGCGGCCAGATTATCAAGCTGGCCGAAGCCGAAGGGCTGACGGCACACGCTAATGCTGTAAGATTGAGGGGGAATTAGGATGTTTGCACCTCGCAGCGGGTTAGAAGCCTTAAAACCATATTCTGTGGAAGAAATTCAGTGGCCGATTAGGCTTGATGCCAATGAGAATCCGAACGATATGCCGCAAGCT
>JAGGAA010000181.1 GCA_017889675.1 Bacillota bacterium
TTTTTCTGTAGAAAGACATCAGATCATCGTTAATATTGATGTTGGTGGGGGAACCTCAAATTACGCTGTGTTTCAAGAGGGGCAGGCCATTGATACGGCTTGTTTAAATATAGGGGGGCATTTAATTGAAATTGAGCCAGGGAAAAATCGTGTCAGTTATATTGCCGAGCCCGCTCAGACGGTATTACAAACCCTGAATCGAACAATCAAAACAGGAGAAGAGATCAGTTTATCTCTTCTCCAAGAAATTTCCGCATGTATGGCACAAAGTGTTGTTGAAGTACTACAATCTAACGTTTTTTCGGCAGTGACGCGTGACTTGCTCATGACTCCACCGCTTTCCCTGAACTATCCTTTGGTAAAAGTGATGATATCCGGAGGAGTGGCCGATCATGTCTATTCCGATCAACCTCCCCATTCGGTGGAAGAAGTAAGCCGTTTTTGCGATTTTGGGCCGCAGCTGGGGTGGTCGCTGCGGGAAGCCCTGCTTGCAGAAGGGTTTGAGCTTGTACAACCGCAGGAAACTGTGCGGGCAACAGTCATTGGAACAGGAACACAATCGGTTAATTTAAGCGGAAGTACAATTCATGTTAAAGAGCAAACATTACCTCTGCGCAATGTTTTAGTGGCCTTGCCGTTTGTAAATTACGCTAACTGTTTGCCGGAAACAGTCGAACAGATTGCTCAGCTAATCCGAAAAACAGTCAACGCCTTAACGATAGAAGGCGATAATCATCTCATTGCTTTGGCTATGCAAGGACCAGAAATTCTGTCTTTTCAAGCGATACAAACTCTTGCTCGGGGAATTATTCTGGGGATGGAAGAATACCTGACTCGTACGAAAACCCTGATCTTAATTATAGAAAAGGATTGTGGAAAAATACTGGGTCAGTCCATTACCGCCTTGTATCCGAATTCGCTGGAGTTAATTTGTATTGACCAGCTTTCTGTAGGCAGCTCTGATTATATTGATATCGGAAAACCGCTTATGGGTGGACGTGTTGTTCCTGTTGTCATTAAAACCCTTGTTTTTGAAACGAAACATAGGAACTAATTGTTAATATAAAAAAATGGTACCTTGTATTCTAACTAATCTTCTCTTCGTAGCCCTTTGCGCTCTTTGTGACCTTTGTGGTTCAATGAACCTAACCCTGTCGCCCTGAAATGAGGGGAACCAGTTCGTTGTTTCATGGTAGGTTTAATACTTTTGAAACAATGTGCCTATCCCCGAGTTTTCTGTAATACTGAATTGACACATATAGTATGATATTTCCTAAAATAGGATTTATTAAGGTAGGCAATTTGAAAACGAAAAAAGGGTTAACAACGCGAATTCACTTACTCCGGCATCGTAAGGATATATATGGCATGAATTTTGCATTGTTTGTGAAGTGTAAGAATTTTTGGAGGTAGGGGCTAGAATGATAGCAAAGGTTTATTATTTTCAATTGAAAAACGGTGCATCAGCGTCTCAACAGGCAAAAGCCATCAGTAGGCTTTATGAGTTGACTGAAGCAAACTCAATAGTTGAGAAAAAGGATTTTGTCGCTATTAAGTTTCATGTTGGAGAAGGTACGAATACAACTAGGATCAAACCTGAACTTATACGTACTTTAGTAGAAAAAGTTAAAGCAGATGGTGGGTTACCCTTTTTGGCAGAAACATCAACCTTGTATAAAGGCGAAAGACATAATGCAGTTCAACATCTTATGCAAGCACATCGACAGGGGTTTGGCATTGATAATATTGGAGCTCCCTTTATTATGGTTGATGGACTTCTAGGTAATACAGAAATAGAAGTTGCAATTCCCGGTGAGGTGCACCCGACAGTAAATATCGCGAGAGAGATTAAAAGTTCGGATACGCTTTTTGTCGTCTCTCATGCTACTGGCTGTATTTCAACAGGTTTGGCTGCCTGCATAAAAAATCTTGGTATGGGTTTAGCTAGTCGCAAAGGAAAAAGAAGGCAGCATTCGGCTGTACTACCAGTAATTAATAGTGAGGAATGCGTCAATTGCCAAAAATGTAGTAAGTGGTGCCCGTCTGAAGCTATTATTGAGCAAAACGGGAAAGCATATATTGTTTCTGAAAAATGTGTTGGCTGTGGCGAGTGCATAGCAACATGCCGTTTTGATGCGGTTAAATATGATTTTGGTGCTGATCAGGGTTATCTTCAAAAGAGTATGGCAGAGCATGCCTACGGCGCGATCATTGACAAGCCTAGAAAATGTCTCTTTATTAATGTATTAACTGATATGACTCAACATTGTGATTGTATCTTAAAATGTCCAGGAGAAAAGTTAATTCCCGATTTAGGGATTATAGCGTCAGTTGATCCAGTTGCGATAGACCAAGCAACACATGATCTAACAACAGAAGCCTATGGTAGAGGCTTGGGGGAGTTAGCTTTTTCGGAAAAAAATGGTTTGACTCAGATTGAACATGCCGAAAAAATTGGTATGGGAACACGTCAATATGAATTAATAAAAGTCGTTTAATTAAGGGATATTCAAGTTGTAAGTTATTATTGTTATTAATAACTCAGCTTTCGGGAGTCACAAGGGCCTTGTAAAACAAGGAGTGTCAAGTACAAAATTCGGCACAGGTGGCCGTAATGTTTACGCTCGGCAACTCTCGTAATCCCCGTAACCCCGCGGCCTTTGCCGGAAAAAGCGTTCCACAGGAGAAAAGCCGGGCGGTATTCCGTTAAAAAATCCGTACTGTTTGAGCGTAGCGAGTTTACGGATTTTAGGAATATCGCCCGGCTTTTCAGCTTTTGACTTGATACTCAGGGGTTGGAGGAATGGATTTATAAATATACACATGAACACCACTAGGGTCATTAACAACAAAACTGCGTTCACCCCAGGGCTTATCCATGATTTCTTGGCATATTTCAACTTCAGCTTCTTTCAGTCGACTGTATTCAGCGTCAACATCGTCAACTTCCAAAGAAATAATAATGCCAGAACCGTTAAAAAATTCGCCGGCATCCCGTTGCGGTTTAGTAAAGCTAATACCAGCCGGCAATCCTGGAGCAATGAGTTCAATATACCAGTCACTCTCATACACTAATGTAAAATTAAAGTAACGCATATAGAACTCTTTGGATTCATTCAGCTTATATCAATCCGTTTTATTTTCATAAAAGCTATTTCCTCCATTCAGGTTTGCGCTGTTTAAAATAGACTACTCTCAGCTTACAAGCTTCTGCTATATCTGTTGCTATCGCCAGATTACTGCCAATCGATTCAGGTTTATGAGCGTCAGATCCAAGCGTAACCATCTGTCCTCCCAATTCATGAAATCGTTTGTAAATGGGCAGCAGGTTGGCTACAGTATCCGGATTTGTCAGACGGCGGGTGTTAATCTCCAGGGCTTTCTCGTTACGAGCAACCAGTTTTAGTATTTCGTCAATTCGATCACTAAATTCATAATAGTAAAGTTCCGGATCGTCATAGCGGGCATAGCGAGATATGTAATCAATATGTCCCACACTGTCGATAAAATCGTATGTCTTCAGGCAGTCCAGCATAGATTCAAAATAACGATTATATGTGTCGAGCTTGGAGCGGGAATGATAAAATTCCTCTAGATAGATTTCTATATTATCTACAAAATGAATGGAGCCAATAACAAAATCAAAAGGATTATTATTGACGATATCGCGATTATCATTGAAACATTCGGTCCGCATTCCTAACTCTATTCCTAGAAGCACTTTTTCGCTTCGATACTTTGCATAGTCTTTAAAATACTGTTTGATATCAAAGGTAACGTCTGCTTCGGGATACGCCATATCCATATGTTCGGTAATAGTAATGGCCAGTCCTAACTCGGACGCACGATGGATAGCCGTCTCTATGGCCATATTTGAATCATTGGAAAAACAGGTATGAACATGAGTGTCAACTAACAAGAAAACTGCCTCCTAATCAACTAAAGAAATATTATAATCCACAGATACCATTTTAATACAAAAATAAGCAAACTACAAATATTGTTTCAAAAAATAATGGCAGCTTAAGCGGAGTTAGTTTAGCAAGGAAGGTATTATGGTTGTTCTCCCCAGCGTTTTATCATATCATGTTCGATAGCAAGCAGGTCTAATATTCGGCCAGTATGATGGTTTACGATATCATCAATACTGGTTGGTTTATGATAAAAACTTGGCATATAGGGCATAATAGTGGCTCCTTTATAGGCCATATCCATCATGATTTTTAAATGATCAGGGAGAAAGATGGGTTCACTTATAACTACTATCAGCTTTTTCTTTAGTTTCAGTATATTATTAGCGGCTGCTTGCAGGGTGTTTAGGGGCGAATCATGAACAATTGCTGCAATTGAGGCTACACTGCAGGGAACGATGATCATAGAGTCAACTTCGTGCTCACTATATGGTAAAGTTGTATCATCATGGAAGCAAAAGTGATGAACCAAACTTTTAACATGAATTAAAGAGCAATTCATTTCCTGGCTAAGAGTTGCTTCGGCTTCTCGACTCATAATAAGGCAGGTTTGCGCGTTGAGTGTATAGAAAGTTTCTAAAAGACGTAGTGCATAAATCATTCCCGTGGCATTGGTTATTCCAACAATGGGTTTCATAGGGATCCTCCGCAGCCAATATTTTAATTTGGATGGCTTACTATATTATACCAACAGCATGCGTAGAAGGAAATCTTTATTAGTGACAATATTAATTTATTGCCAAGCGGGAGAAGCTATTTATTAGCTTCTCTTTGTTACGTTTGAAGGAAAACTGTTCCAGATTGGCGAAAGACAGAATAATAACTTCTCGGTAAGGCACTACATAGGATAATGTAGACTTAGCTTCAACGATAATTAAAACAAAAAGATAAAAGCGAGGTAACGATATGTCCTTTAAGACAGGTAAAACCTATCATGGCTTTAGGTTGTTAGAGGCAAGCCATGTTGATGAGATTAACTCTGATGCCAAATTGTTTGTGCATGAGCAAAGTGGGGCGCGCCTACTGCACTTAGGCAATGAAGATGATAACAAGGTATTTTCCATTACCTTCCGTACCCCACCGGAAGATTCAACCGGTGTGCCGCATATTGTGGAACACTCGGTGCTCTGCGGTTCACGCAAATTTCCGATAAAAGAGCCATTTGTTGAATTGGTAAAGGGTTCACTCAATACCTTTTTGAATGCCATGACCTTTCCGGATAAGACCATGTATCCTGTTGCCAGCCGCAATGATAAGGATTTTCGCAATCTAATGGATGTTTATCTGGATGCTGTATTTTATCCGCTAATGCTGGAAACTCCCGAGATTCTCATGCAGGAAGGCTGGCATTATGAGCTGCCTGATAAGGCGGCCGAGCTTACCTACAAGGGTGTTGTTTATAATGAAATGAAGGGCGTATTCTCTTCTCCTGATGCTATTTTGGAACATCAGATTTATGCCAGTCTGTTTCCTGATACCACCTATGGTGTTGAGTCTGGCGGCGATCCTGAGTTTATACCAGAACTTACCCAGGAACAATTTGTTGCTTTTCATCAAAAGTATTATCACCCCGCCAATAGCTATATTTTCCTTTATGGCGATATGGATTTGGAGGAAAACTTAAAGTTTTTACATGCCGCCTATCTTAAGGACTTCACGAAGGCTGAGATTGACTCTGAAATTTCGCTGCAAAAACCATTTGAAGAAATGGTAGTAAAAGTAGTTGATTACCCGGTTTCACCAGATGAGTCAACAAACGATAAAACCTTTATTACGCTAAATATTGTTGCTGGCAAAGCTACCGACCCTGAAAGTTACCTGGGCCTTATGATGCTTGAACATATTCTCTTAGAAACTCCGGCGGCACCGCTAAAAAAAGCGCTGCTGGATGCGGGACTGGGAAAAGAGGTGTTTGGCAGCTATAATAAGAGTATTCTTCAACCTACCATGACCTTTGGGGTTGGTGGCGCTAACCCTGAGCAAGTCGATTTATTTAAAGATACGGTTTATGCTGTACTAAGCAAGCTGGCGTCCGAAGGTTTGGATAAAAAATTGGTAGAGTCTTCGGTAAATATTTTTGAATTCCATTTGCGGGAAGCGAACTATGGCAAACATCCTAAAGGATTGGTTTACAACATAAAATGTCTTGACAGCTGGCTCTATGACGAAAGCCCGCTTATCCATCTGGCATATGAACCGGCACTGGAAAAAATTAAACAAAAATCTGGGCAAGGTTATTTTGAACAACTGATTAAAACCTGTTTGCTAAATAATCATCACCAAGCGCTGGTTACCTTACAGCCTAATAGCAAGATTGGTGCAACCAAGGCGGCTGAGAGTAAGGCCAAGCTGGACGAATATAAGGCTGGGTTAAGCCAGGCTGAGTTAGCGACAGTTATTAAGCAGACAAAGGCATTGAAATTACGTCAGGAAACCCCTGATGCACCGGAAAAACTTGAACTTATTCCACTAGTGGAGCTAAAAGATATTGATCCAAAAATAGAAAAATTAGTGGTAGAGGAGCACCAGGAACAGGGCGTACCGGTATTGCTTCACCCCTTGTTTACCAACCGTATTGCTTATCTTAATCTTTATTTCAATACCGGTGCTGTAGCTGAAGCAGAGCTACCATATCTGTTTTTGCTAGCTGATATTTTAGGCAAGATTGATACAAAAAAATATTCGTACGCCGAATTAGCGAAAGAGACTAATATTCATACAGGCGGTTTTTCCTATGATGTCTTTGCTTTTTCAGATAACGGCAATGATCAGAAATATACGCCGATGTTTAGGGTTAAAGCCAAAGCGCTTGTGAGCAAACTGTCTGAACTGTTTAGCCTGTTAGGCGATATAACTGGCAGTAGTATATTTACCGACACAAGCCGTCTGAAAGAACTCATCCGCGAGAACAAAGCAACCTGGGATACTGCACTGTTCCGGCGCGGCCAGCAGGTGGTGGCCAGCAGGCTGCTATCCTATATATCGCCTGTCGCCAAATTTAATGAAGTCGGTCAGCTGACCTATTATAAATTTATTGCAGCACTAGAGCAAGACCTTGATGGCAAGATACACGAGATTGGCCAGACGCTGGCAAAGGTGGCTCAGACGATCTTTAATAGCGGTAACATGTTGGTAAGCATAACTTGTGAAACTGAAGATTATAAGGACTTTTGTCAGAACTTGCCGGTGCTCATCGACAAACTGGGAACAAGCCAATATGAGCCGGTTACCTATGGTTTCCAGGCTAAGGCCCGTAATGAAGGGCTGTTGACATCAGGAAAAGTACAGTATGTAGCCAAAGGGGCCAACTTCTCCCGCTTAGGCTTTAGGTATCATGGCAGCATGAAGGTGCTGGAAACCATCTTGCGTTATGATTATCTTTGGAATCGTATTCGGGTGCAAGGCGGAGCGTATGGTGCTTTTGCCCAGTTTGACCGCAGTGGTAATGCGGTATTTGGTTCCTACCGCGACCCCAACCTGGCTGAGACCCTTAAGGTTTATGATGAAACGGTTAAGCGTGGCGATTTTATTATTCTGTTAAAATCCCTTGTGCCAGTAAGAAATCATCTTTTTCCCAAGATTCTACAATTACTTTTGCGGTAGGATAGTCAAATCCCATGCCCATCAAATAGGCGATTAACGCTAATTCGGTTAGGGCATGGCGAGGGTTACTTTCTACAAGCTCGGCTATTCCGTGACGGATGGCAGGTTCAACCTGTAGTAAAAAATAACCGGTAGTCAGCGGCTGACCGGGAACAAGCTGGAATACTGGCACGGCCCTGGAACTACGTTGGCCAGATAGTAGTTTGCGGAATTTCGCCATGTAGCAGCCTCCTTTAGGGCTTTTACTATAGTTTATGTATTGGTGCAAATATTGTGAGTTATGTTAAGAAATTAAATAAAAATCCCGATAACAGAGATAATCATATGTAAAGCAGGAAAAGGGTGAGAGACTATGAATATTAACACCATTAACGATACCGGCTCTGCCCAGACTGTAGCGGCGGTGAAACCGGAAGCCATACCGGCGGGGCAACAGGTGGAGAACACCCAAGTAGAGCAGAATCCAGCAGGTAAGGCTACCACCACCAATTCATCGCAAGCGGTATTGGTGGCTTTAGAAAGCACGATTGCAGCCGAACTGACTGAACTTACTCAGACTGTTGCCAACAGAACGGCACTTGTCAAAAGCTTGCCACCAGAAATAAAAGAGCTTGTACAGCAACTTTTAAGTCAAAATCAAGCTGGGCAGACTACTCTGTCAGAGGGTTTGGTTACGCTGCTTCAATCGCCAAAAACCGGAGCCGAAAAGCTAGTAATGCTAGCCGATATGCTGGAAAAGGCAGGTCTGCCCGTTCCGGAAGGGCAGGCAGAAGCATCAACCCCGGCAGCAACCGGTAAACAGCAACTACTGACACAGCTTGCGGCTGCTTTGCAGGGAATGCAGCCGGACGACTTACAAGCAGCAGCCAAAGTGCTACGAGAGCTGGTTGCTGCTGTGCAGCCAAATGAGCAACAGAACATAACACCGGAAACGCCAGAAAATATGGCCCGCCCCAATGTAGCAGGCAATAAGCAACAAGCGATGCCAGTAACGACTCCCCCCCAGTCAAGCGAATTAGTACTGCGTAGCAAAACTTCTAATCAAGGGGCTGATGCAAAGCAGTCTGAAGCGCCTAAGCAGCAGGGGAGTTCGCCTAATAAGCCACAGGAGTTGCTGACAAAACCAGCTATGCCAACAGGTGATTCTGGTAAGCCACAAGAATTGACTCAATTACTCAAGAACGTCATTGCTCAACCCAAGCTGCTTGAAAGCCCCGCAGGCAGCACAGTCAGGCCAAACGACACAGCAGCAAACGCCTCAGACACCGCAGTCAGCACAACAGCAAGCGCCTCAGGCAACGCAGTCAGCACAAAGTCCGCAGACCTTGCAAACACCAACATCCCAACTAGTAACATCAACCTCGGCAACCCCTGCGCAACAGATGCAAACATTGTCACCAGCGTTGGCGGGAATCGTAACCTCCATCAATAAATCGGAGAAGTCGCCGAAGGAAAAGATTATAGTGCTTGCCAATGCGTTGGAGCAGGTGGCGGAGTTGCTTGCTCCCAAGCAATCGCAGGCTACTCAACAACTAGCGTTGCGGCAACAAGCCATGGCCGATCTTACTAACATCTGGCAAGAGAAAAGTCCGGAAGAGCTTAAAGCAGCCATCAAGGTATTGCAGGAATTGGCTGGGACTATGTCTAAAGCCAGTGGTGTAACTGCTGAACGGCAGGATGCCCAGAGGGTATTGACTTTTGCGGTACCGTTATACTTTGGTGAAGGACAAACGGCTTATCCAGCCTATGTTCATGTTTATTATCACGAGGAAGAAGATAAAAAAAATCCCGGACAAAAAGTGACCGAGACGTGGCTAAGAATTTGTTTGGAAACTGAAAACATCGGTATAGTAGATACGG
>JAGGAA010000182.1 GCA_017889675.1 Bacillota bacterium
TTGCCTGTATGGCTTCAACAACTATAGGCGGTATTGTTGCATTTATTATTTCTTCTCTTAAACGGCAAAGGACGTCGTCGGCCTCGCCCAGATTCTCACTATTTATTTGGAGGGAGGTTAATTTTAAAGTCTCGCTAAGCTGGTTATAGTCAATAAATTCTTGAAAAGCTGAAGTTGTAAGCACAGAGCCACACGGAATTTTAAAGCCATATCGGTCCAATCTGGACAGATTCCAAGCCTTTCCCCCAACCACATTGATGCCGAGTGGAAAAGCTTCTCCCCAGGAGACTACATAAGTATTCGCTCCCTTTTGCATATGATCTCTCCTCCTTAGTGAATGATTATTCCGTTTTTGGGGGTTGATGACTGAAAGCCCCGTATAGTACCAGATCCACCATTCGAACGGTTTCCTCCCGAAGATTTACCCGGGTATTATCTTTTAGCCAATCTAGTACCATTACAGTACGCATGTAATCAATAAAGCCAAATATTCTTTCTATAGAGATGTCCGAGTTGATTTCTCCCATTTTTTGACTTGTATATAAAATATCCATAATAAGATTCTGAGTGCCACTCGGCTCAAACTTGTGATTAGGTTCCTGCAACATAATCTTTATACGGTACATTAAAGCAATACCGCAAATCTCCGGGTTCAACTCCAGCCAATCATAGCGTTTATTAATGGCTGCTATCAATCGGGATCTTGTGTCAGGTAGGCAAGAAAGTGTTTCCAGCGTCTCCTGGGCAGTATCTTTGGATATGCTCCGAACATATTCATCTGCAATGGCTTCTTTGAATGGAAAATAATTATATAAAGTTTTCCTAGCTACAACAGCTTTGGCTGCAATTTGATCCATAGTCGTGTTTTCAAAGCCCTGCTGATTAAACAACTCACCTGCCACGGCAATGATCCTGTCGCGAATCTCCTTTTTCTTTCTTTCAACCAGACCGTCCATTGGTCACTCCCCCAAAACGATTAATTTGCGTGATATACACTCAGTGCATATTTACACTGAGTGTATATATTATCCCTCCTCTTGCTTTAATTGTCAACAACTGTTACTACTACTGGTTCGTATTCTGAACAGACGGGTAATGAACTCTTTTAACTAAAAGCTGAAATTTTCCAGGAAAGTCATCAGTCTTTTTGCAATTTCAAACAAATTTAACGCATCTCGCCACTAAAATTAGCACCGTTTCGCGGATACATTGCATCTATTTGCATCATACTAAAACAGGGTAATATAAGTGCTAAAAACAGTGACAGCAATATTTGTGTTGCTATTTTTACTTACTGCAAGCGCTTGCGGAACGATCAATGCTCCACAGTCAAAACCGGAAACAACTACACCGCCTAGCCAGTCACCATCTCAGCCAGATTGGAATAGACAGCTTCATGATAGACTAAATCAGTTTGATGGTAAAACCGGCTTATATGCTAAGAATTTAAAGACTGGGCAAACCTTCAGTTTCAACCAAGATTCCATTTTCCCTACTGCATCAACCCATAAGCTGTTGGTTTCACTTGCTGTTTACAAATACTTGTATTCTGAAGCTTTGATCACTGATAAAAGGCGTTATGATAACAACATAAAAAAAATGCTGGTAATCTAGTGACAATCCTGCCTTTTATGAACTATTAGACGATATTGCACAAAAAAGGCCTGATGCCCTTACTCGCGTATTAGCAGATCTTAAGCTTGTCCATACGCGAATACATAGTCGCGAAGCATTTACTAAATATGGTTACCATAGCGTCACAACACCCGCTGAAATGGCAGTTGTCTTTGAAACAATTTATAACGAAGCCTATCTCGGCAAAGAATTTTCGTCAATTCTAAAAGAAGAATTATCTAAAACAATTTTCAAGGAAGAAATCCCTCGTTTTATGCAAAATATCAAAGTACTTCATAAAGTAGGCGAATTACCTGAGGTACTATGTGATGTTGGTATTATCGATGACGGGCGTGATCAGATACTAATTAGTTCCTACACATCCACTCGACGCCCTACGCCGTATGCCAGTAACTTTATTGCCAATATCTCGGCAAAAGCTTATAACTTGCTTCGCACTAAATAATTTTCTATAGACAATCACATAATAGTTATTTTCTCTACGAGCACGAATGCAGATCTATGTCAAATTTCGTCTAACATTCACATTTGAGTCCTGCACTTTACAAATTTTTCATAAATACATATAATAATAAGTAGTACTATACCATATTTAAGATAATGATAGCGAGATTAGTTCCTCTTAAACGTTGCAAAGGGCCGGAGGTTGGTGCGATTCCGGTACTATTAGAGAATGTCCCCGAATATTCCTCTTGAGCTGCAGGCCGAAATTTATGTAGGTACTGACGATTCTCCCCCGTTATCGGGAACGCCTATGTCGGTATGTCGTATCGGGTGGTATAGCGAAGAAAAGCTCTTCGCCTCGGTTATGAGGCAAAGAGCTTTTTGTTTTTCCTAAGCACCTCTGACAAATACACAGAGATGATCATATAACACTTTTTCCCAGACTGTCTTAGCTCATAGTGACTAAAGATAAATTCAAATAATATTGTAAGAGCAAATAACTATAACTATATCTCTACCGCAAATATAGCTTTTGACTTACAACCAAGTCCAAAGTACGAAACGAAAATAAGGTTTAATGCTAATTCATTGAGGAGGAACCATGAACCAACAGGAACAGCAATTTGAAATGGCACGACTCGCCGAAACGCTCCGGCACGTACAAGAACAAATACGAAAAAACAAGGAAGTTTCCAGATGCCATCAGCATGCCCTCAATAATTCTCTCCAGGATTACTGGAATGGTGGCGGCGGTAGTTCTATAGATGAAGCGCAACATATTGAGACCATGAATCGCCAGCGCGCGCTTTCCAAACATTCGCAGGGAACTACCCGTCATCTAATCAAAATGCTGAAGTCCCCCTACTTTGGCCGGATTGACTTTTCTGAAGCTCATTATAATGATACGGAGAAAATCTATATTGGAATTGGCAGCTTGGCTACTGAAGACGGTGATTTTCTCGTCTACGATTGGCGCGCCCCGGTATCAAGCATGTTCTATGATTACGGCCTTGGTGATGCAGATTACACCTGCCCGGCAGGCGTAATCGAGGGGACTATCAACCTCAAGCGTCAATACAAGATTACCGATGGGCACATCCAGTATATGTTTGATTCTGACCTGACAATTGATGACGATATTCTCAAAGAACTACTAGCTAAAAGTGTCGATGAAAAGATGCATACTATTGTTAATAGCATCCAGCGGGATCAAAATCAGATTATCCGCGATGAGCAGCATAAGGTATTGTTTTTGGAGGGGCCGGCCGGCAGTGGCAAGACATCGGTAGCCTTGCACCGCATAGCTTTTTTGCTTTATCAGAACCGGGAAAAACTAACCTCCCAGAATGTATTAATCCTATCTCCTAACTATATTTTTAGTGACTATATTTCTAACGTCTTGCCGGAAATAGGCGAAGCAAACGTTGTGCAAATGACTTTTCAGGACTACACCGCCAGGTCTGCCGCCCATATTCCCTTGCGCCTTGAAACCCGTACAGATTACTTTGAGCACATGCTGGTTTCTAATGCCAACAAACAACGGGCAGCTACTATCACCTTTAAATCATCACAACTCTTTAATGAGGTTTTAACCAACTATCTTAATTGGCTGTCAACAGATCGGATCAATGAACACCCGTCTATCACAGCGCGGGGTGAAATACTGTTTGGCCAAAACGAATGGCAACACTACTATCAAAATAGCTTTAGCATGATGCCGCCGGCAATCCGTCTCGAAAAAATCAGAACAATTATCCAAAAACGAATGCATGATCTCATCCACGAGGTTCGGCGTGAAAAGATCGCACAAATCACTGAAGCCGGTGAAGAAGTCAATGAAAAGGTGATCAGGGCACTGGCCAGAATCCAGGCAAGAAGCGAGCTAAAACCCATTACCGATTGTGTAGAAAAACTGACAACACTGGATGCCTTAGCAGAATATGCAGCCCTGTTTTCTGATGACAGATTATTCACAGTTACCGGCACGCCTATTCCCGGCAATTGGGGCGCGATAAAATCACAGACACGTAAGCTTCTTAACAGGGGTATCCTTCCCTATGAAGACATTTCACCTTTTTTGTACTTCCAGGGTATTGTACAGGGTTTTCCTGTCAAACAAGATATTAAGCATGTTGTAATTGACGAGGCACAAGATTATTCGGCTTTTCAATACAAAATTCTGGCTCAGCTATTCCCCAACAGTTCCTGGACAATTGTCGGGGATCCCGCACAGTCAATCCAGCCTTTTGTTAACACAGCAAGTTTTACTGAAGCCAGTAACATCCTGGGCCAAGAGCAAATCTTGCATTTTCGTTTAACCAAAAGCTACCGTTCAACCCAAGCCATTCAGGCTTTTTGCCAGGCAATATTACCAAGTGC
>JAGGAA010000183.1 GCA_017889675.1 Bacillota bacterium
TAGTACATTAATTCCTGTTGAACCGCCGTATACCGAACGGTACGTACGGTGGTGTGAGAGGTCGGCTATTTAAATAATAAATAGCCTCCTACTCGATTTTGGCAGAAAGTATAACTTTCTCTGGGTAAGGCAATATCGTTTTAAAGTTGCTTTTATTTTGTTATGCGGCAGGAATTTGCCGGTCCATATGTAAATATATGTATTAGTTATGTTTTCGGATGTCTAATAGTAGGGGGGCGTCTAAAATGCTATATAAATATCTTGTTCCAGACAGGATAGACGTTTTGCAAGATTGTATGGTTAGATACACTCAGCCTGAGGCATTTAATGATCCATTTGAGGTTAAACCGTACATAACCAAACTTACTGCAAAAGAGCACGAAGCCTTTAGTCAATTTGAGGAACTTATTTCTAAAGCGCTACATGAGTATTATGATCTACAATCGATACAGGTGCAAGATAGAATCCCCTTTTCTGTGTTCTATAAAAAGTTTCGGGAAGAGTTGGGGAGGGCTTTAAAAGAAACATTTTACCAAATGGAAGATGGGGTTACCCCGATTATTCGAAGAATGTGGCCTGATAAGTTTAGTGACATGCTAGGAATTTTTTCTTTAACTGAAAAACCGGATAATCTTCTAATGTGGGCTCATTATGCAGCAAGTCATGAAGGATTTGTAGTAGGCTTTGATTCGAGTCATCCTTATTTTCATGATACGGTAGGACACGAAGATGAGTTGCGTCACCTATGTAAAGTTGAATATCGCGAAAACCGCCCTATGTCCGCTATGACTGAACTGTCAGGTATAGACGTTTTTCTGGTAAAGAGTACCCAATGGAGTTATGAGCAGGAATGGAGAATTATACGCCCCCTGCAAGATAATAGTAAAATTGTTCAGAATCATCCTTATCCAATTTACCTTTTTCAATTTCCCGCAACTGCAATCAAAGAAGTTATTTTAGGTTGTAAGATGACTGAAAATAAAAAGCAGGATATAATAGCAATTTTATCGTCAGGTTCTTTTCAACATGTACAAGTATGGCAGGCCGAACCGGATGAAACTGAGTTCAAATTAAAGTTATTGAGTTTAACGCGGTAGTGTATTATGTATCGTGATAAAGGTGTACAAAGCAAAAAAACTTGCCTAGATAGACAAGTTTTTTTTGGTGGCGGCACAGGGATTTGAACCCCGGACACTGCGGGTATGAACCGCATGCTCTAGCCAACTGAGCTACGCCGCCGTATTAAGATGGAGCTAGTGACCGGGATTGAACCGGTGACCTTATCCTTACCAAGGATACGCTCTACCGACTGAGCTACACCAGCATTGGTTGCGGGAGCAGGACTTGAACCTGCGGCCTTCGGGTTATGAGCCCGACGAGCTACCAACTGCTCCATCCCGCGATATTGATTTTTTGCCACAAAGTAGATTATATAGCAGTGCAGATAAGATGTCAATCTCTTTTTGGGTAAGAAAGTATGACGATTACCTAGAAGACAGATCGGTAGCGTTGACTACTGCTATTTAATGGTGTATATTAAATTGTTGTACTGTTTACTTTATTAATGATGCTAAACACTGATAAAGAAAACACGGCTTGCACCGAGCATTTGGCGAAAGCGGAAGCCGATGTTGCCCTTATCCTGTTCTTAAGAAAGTTATACTTTCTGTTAGGGTAAAATAGTCTTAAGAAGATTATTCCCGCTAATGCAATAGTTATGCTGTAAAAGTAATAGAATTAACTTTAGGAGGCAACAATGTCAAATCTTGCTCCCGAAATTAGCAAACGCCGTACTTTTGCCATTATTTCCCATCCAGATGCTGGTAAAACAACATTAACAGAAAAACTATTACTATATGGTGGAGCTATTCGCCTGGCTGGTTCGGTCAAGGCGAGAAAAGCACAAAAACACGCTGTATCTGACTGGATGGAGATTGAAAAGCAGCGTGGTATCTCGGTAACATCCAGTGTTTTGCAGTTCGATTATGATGGCTATCGTGTTAATATATTAGATACTCCTGGTCACCAAGACTTTAGTGAAGATACCTATCGCACCTTGATGGCTGCAGATAGTGCGGTCATGCTGATCGATGTAGCCAAAGGTGTAGAAGATCAGACGAAAAAGTTATTTCAAGTGTGTAAACAGCGGGGAATACCGGTATTTACCTTCGTGAATAAGCTTGACCGTTATGGTCGTAACCCATTTGAACTGATGGAAGAAATAGAGCAGGTTCTCGGTATCCGTGCTTATCCAATGAATTGGCCAATTGGAATTGATGGTAAATATAATGGCATTTATGTGCGTAACCAAGCTAAGATCGAATTGTTCGAACGCAGCGGTGAGCATGGAAAATGGGCCCTGCCCTCAACGCAGGGCAGCGTAGATGATCCGGCATTTAAAGAAATTCTTGGTGAAGATATTCATCAGGCCTTATGTGATGATATTGCACTTTTAGACGTAGCCGGCGAGGAATTCGATTTTGATAAAGTGACCCGCGGGGAACTTACGCCTATGTTCTTTGGTAGTGCAATGACTAATTTTGGGGTTCGTCTATTTTTGGAAGATTTCTTAAAAATGGCACCGCCTCCGATGTCAAGGATGTCCTCGGAAGGTTTGATTACACCTGATAATGATGAGTTCTCGGCTTTTGTGTTTAAGATTCAGGCTAATATGAATCCGGCTCACCGGGATCGATTGGCTTTTATGCGCATATGCTCAGGTAAATTTGAACGGGGGATGACGGTGTATCATTCCCAGTCTAATAAACCAGTAAAGTTGGCACAACCGCAGCAGTTTTTGGCGCAGGAACGAACAATTATCGATGAAGCCTATCCGGGAGATATCATTGGGCTATTTGATCCAGGAATTTTTGGCATTGGTGATACCTTGTGTCAAGAAGGTTCGACTTTTACCTTCCGGGACTTTCCAGTTTTCCCCCCGGAACAGTTTGCTCGCATTCAAGCCAAAGATACCATGAAACGTAAACAATTTGTTAAGGGCATGACTCAACTGACACAAGAGGGCGCTGTACAGGTATTTCGTCAGCCTGACTATCCTGTAGAATCTTTTGTTGTTGGCGTTGTTGGTTCATTGCAATTTGAGGTACTTGAATACCGTTTGAAACACGAATATGGTGTAGATATTTTAATGAATAAATTACCCTATTCGATAGCGCGGTGGCTTATTGGCGAAAATCTTGATGTAAAGGCCATGAAAAATATGGATAGCGGTCTTTTGGTGCAAGATATCAAAGACAGACCTGTTGCTTTAATTAGCAATGAGTGGCAGCTTAGATGGGTAGTAGAACGGAATCCGGAAATGAAATTTCTGGTCGTGCCAGAAGACGCGCGGCAGGCTTAAGGGGGGAATAGACTATGTATACCTTTCCGTTAGAGTCTGATGAACTTATCAAAAAAAAATGTCTTGCCAGTTATGCTAGTAATAGAGAAGTTTTAAATGGGGCGCTCTATCTGACAGATCAGCGGTTGGTATTTGTTGGCTATGCCCTTAGTATTACCAACAAATATATGGATGAAGTGCCACTGACTCACATTAAAGAATTACTGCCGGAAAAGACTTTTTTTGTTATTCCCAATGTACTGAAGGTAGTTACTATTAAAGATAAAGTACTCAAATTTGTTGTCGAGGGCCGTAATGAATGGCTTGAGGCCATTAACAGACAAATGACAATTGTTAACTAAATGAAAACCACACCACTCTCTTCGTTGTATGCAAATACGCTGTGGAACATATACTATATGAGAAGGGAGTGATGGTGGTGAATTTGCTTTCCATCGGCCTGAACGGAACAACCGGGAACATCAGGGAGAAGTTGGAGCACGATTGTAAAATGTTGACCCAAGAAGGCTTCCGGGTAGTTATCGAAGAACTGGATCGAGGCAGTTACAAGTTCTTGGGCGTAAATATCATTGATGGCGAATTGTCTTTTCGTAATTATGAGCGGATAAAAACGGTTTTAAAAACCAGTGTGTCTCAGATACTTGCAGATTGGATTATTTCTAACGAAGAACATCGGCTTATTAACAAAATTGTTAGTGATAACTATTTTTATTTTAATCATGACGAACGTGCTACAGTGGAATCAAATGCGCTGCGAGTGCTTGCTGGCAGTTCGGGGCGTTATAAGCTAATAATAACTCGAATTTTAGATTATCTTGAGAATCACCATGAACTAGTCCTTGATGGCTTTTTGAATTTTCGGCTAAAAGATTACCGCTTGCAGTTATCAGAGGTTATTGATACTGTTGTTGATGACTTTATGATGGAACTTGAATATAAAGAGTTTATTCGGCTTTTGCGTTATTTTGTCGATGTTCAGGAGCCACGTGAAGAGGAGGCCCATGTAGTTATCAAGGAGAACAATATGTTTACGCTGCTTGATTCACATGGCCAAGTAATTAATACTGAATTGATGGAAGACATGTTGCTGCCGAGGA
>JAGGAA010000184.1 GCA_017889675.1 Bacillota bacterium
CGCATCTTTTATTGCATGCAACAGCACATCAGCGTCAGAATGACCCTCAAGGCCCAACGTATGAGGGATCTCTACTCCTCCAAGAATTAGTTTACGTTCTGGGACTAAACGATGGACATCATAACCAATACCAGTACGGACCATAACCTTTTCCTCCTGTCGCTTTCCAATTACTGCTTCGGCAAACTGCAAATCCTCAGGAGTAGTAATTTTTATATTTTGGTAATTACCAGGAACAACCTTTACTTTAGCTCCTAAGCGTTCTACCAAAGCCGCGTCATCAGTGCCTAGATAACCGTCCTGCCTTGCTTGTTCGTAGGCTGATACTAATATTTTCCTATCAAACGCTTGTGGTGTTTGCACTGACCACAGGGTATGGCGATCTGGCGTGCCTGTTACCAAGCCAGAGGGATCGGCAATCTTAATTGTGTCTTTAACTGGTACGGCAGCAATAGCGGCTTGTTCTTTGCGGGCAGCGGCAATAACCTGATTAAACAGACTCGGCTGCGCCAGCGGGCGTGCTCCGTCGTGCACTACCACAATTTCAGCCGCAGCTTCAACCGCTTTCAGCGCATTAGCAATCGAGTACTGCCGCTCACTGCCACCAGCAACAACCTGCCAGGGTACAGACAGCTTAAGACCAGTGAGCAGCTTGCTAACTATTTCCGTCTCTTCAGCAGCTGTCGTTAGAATGATACTTGTCACCGCCTCTGCTTGACATGCCGCGTGGACAGTATGAGCCAGGACGGATTTACCGGCAAGCGGCAGCAACACCTTATTAATGGCACTCCCCATTCGCTTTCCCTGTCCGGCCGCGGCAATAATAACACATACCATTTTCTTTCCTCCCTCAAAAAAACACATTAAAAAACCTCCAAGCCCAGAGGGCTTGAAGGCCTGATATCACATCACAATTTTGGGCTTAGCAAAAATCATGCGGCCAGCAGCTGTTTGCAGCACTGACGTAACCAAAACACCTACTGTTTCACCAATATGCTTTTTACCACCGTCCACCACAATCATGGTGCCGTCATCAAGATATGCCACACCCTGGCCAAATTCCTTGCCATCCTTTACAACATGCACGACCATTTCTTCTCCTGGCAGCACTACCGGTTTAACGGCATTAGACAATTCATTAATATTAAGAACAGATACACCCTGAAGTTCAGCCACTTTATTCAGATTATAGTCATTAGTTATAACCTTAGCCTTCAAAAGCTGCCCCAGTTTAATAAGTTTAGCATCTACTTCCGCAATATCATCAAAATCCTGATTTTCAATCTTAACGTTCAATGCAAGTTCTTTTTGCATACGGTTTAAAATATCTAAACCGCGCCGTCCGCGAGTGCGTTTCAACAGATCAGAAGAGTCAGCAATGTGTTGCAGTTCTTCAAGTACAAAGGTCGGTATTATCAGCACACCTTCAATAAATCCACTTGTACAAATGTCGGCAATACGTCCATCAATAATAACACTAGTATCTAAAATTTTAGCCGGACACATGCTGTCATCCCTATTATCCTTTGTGCGTTCTTTACCATCGCGATTGAGCCAAGGTAATGCCGATAAGTTAGAAAACATACTTAGTATTTCTTCCCGTTTTCTAATAGCAACATTGACACCCAAATAGCCCAGAATAATGCTCAATACTAATGGAACATACTTACCAACAATCGGGATAGGTAAAAAAGCAGACCCGAGTAAATTAGAAATTATTAGTCCAGTAGCTAATCCCAACACACCAGCTAGGACATCATATCCAGGCATCTTATTCAGGCGTAACTCTAGCCAATACGTAACATGCCATAAATGTTTAAGCATAAATGGTGCTAGTAAGAAACCAACGACCCCTCCAGCCAATCCGCCAAAGACAAAGGATAGAATGGTAGTCATGGTAACTCCAAACACGCCAATTCTTAAAAATTCTTCGCTTATTACAGTAGCGAGAAGCGGCATAATCCTATCAGTTATCATAAGTCCGCCAACTGCAGCCAATATAGTAATGATAATTCTAAGCGTTTTGTCAACCATAGGCTTTTACCTCCTTTCTATCAAAATCGGTAATTCTCCAAAAAGTGGAAATACATTTCTATTATGTCCTTCTTTTAATAAAAAAATACGTCCAGATGTTATTGCATCTTGGCTGTATTCGGTTTTAGTATATCATACAGTTTTATCTTTTGTCAAATTTTACATTGTAACATGTATAATTAAAGCTTGTCAATAATTCACCGCCTGATTATATTTTTCCCATTATTTAGCCAATACAACACAAATCTTTAGTGATTTTTTCTATCGACATTGACAACTATAGATGGCAGTTTATATAATTAAAAGCAAAGTGAGGTGAACCTACATTGTATGACAATAAATGCTGCTCAGACTTCCAGTCTGCTGTAGACGAATACTTAATCCGACACCGCAGCGTACTTGATATTTTGACAAAATATCAGGAATCGTCTGCCCGGGTGAACCGAGCCATTGCCAAAGCAGTCACCGAGTGCGGCTGTATCCAAGTTGCCGCCGCCCGCCAATCTATCCCCGAGAATACTTCCTATAGCGAACTTAAGGACCACATGTCCTCCCATCTTGTTGGCGAACCTTGTCCACAATGCCAAGAAGTAATCGCCAAGGAACTCGGGCACAGCATGTTCTATCTTGCTGCGCTATGTAATCTTACAGGGCTTTCTTTACATAAAGTAATGCAACAAGAGTATAGCAATGTTAAAATGTTAGGTGTTTTTCATTTAACTTAGACAGTATCTGTATGTAACACAGTCTTTTTACAAGACTGTGTTTTTTTTCGTTAAAAACCAGTCCAGTATTGAATAAAATAGACTTATCCCGCTCTTATCTCCTACTTGTACAAGATGGGAGTCATAGCGTGGTTAGTTATCGGATAAACATTTTACCAGTGGGAATGATACTAGTAAAGGGGGGTAACTATGCGTTATCTTGTGAAAATAGTACTGACCATAATCGTATTAGTTAGCTTTACCGAGCTTCCCGTTATAGCGGCTGTAGACGACTCAATACCTGGCAATGAGCTGGTCTCCGGCTATGTGACCCTAATTGACAATCGAGGAGTCATTGTACTGCAGACAGGTCACGAAGTTCACCTTGGCGATGAATATATCAGTGAAGACAACATCCTTTATGAAGTTATTGCAGTCGAAGGCACACTAGCCCGGTGCCGGTCTATGGAAACGGTTTCAATTCTAGCCCCTGATAATGCCATTTTTGTTCAGGCCCCGCCGCCTGAAGCACCTAAGCCTAAAATCGCTATATATCACAGCCATACCGACGAGTCCTATATTCCTAACGATGGAACACCAACCCAGCGAGGCAACGGCTCTATCATGGTCGTTGGCGACGCTTTCGAAAAAAAATTAACTGAACTTGGCTATCAGGTCGACCATTCTAAAACTTTACATGATCCTCATGATGCTAATGCCTACCAGCGTTCCCGACGTACGGCCATGAAACTACTGCAGCAGCAACCTATTGCCATTTTTGATGTGCACCGCGATAGTGCTCCACTAAAAGTCTATAGTACTACCATTAATGGCGAAAATGTCAGCAAATTGTTACTGGTCGTCGGCCGTCAAAATCAAAACCAAAAAACCACCCTTGATTATGCCAGACGCATAAAAGCTGCCACAGATGCCCAATATCGTGGCCTTATTCGAGGAATATTTATTGCCCATGGTAATTATAACCAAGATTTAAGCCCTCGGGCATTATTGATAGAAGTTGGCACCCAGTACAATACCCGCGAAGCCGCTGAACGCAGCCTCTCACTCTTCGCTGATGTCGTTCCTTCTTTTCTGGGGCCAGGCAGCAATAGCGGCGGCGTGGCCGAAGCCAGTCAATCTGGGACTTATACCGAAATGAACGACAACAATTCTGGCGGTAATACCCAAACGGCCTCCTATGTTCCAACTGATGCCGCCCCTGCTTATGATATCTTAGGAATAACGCTGGTTGTTGTTGGTTGCACAGTCGCCTTTTTATTTCTAAGTACTGGCAGTTGGCAAGAAGCCAAGAAAAAACTTAAACACTTTTTCAAATACGAGTTTGTCAATTTTCTAGGATCGCGCAAAAAACGCAAAGAGTAGAGGTGCTGCCTTTTGAGTAAAAGTAGGATATCTAAACTAGCCAGCATTCTTGCCTTAGTCGCCATTATTACCATCGGAGTAGTTTATACTATCCCCCTTACTATGTTCTCTGTTCAGCCGAAACCTGAACAAGCCCCACAAAAAATATATGACCACTATATTGTAGTAGAAGAAGATACCAAAGAAGTTCTTATGTATGTCCCAATTGTTGTCAACGTCGGCGATGAGCTTGTCAGCGACCAGAATAAGCGTTACAAAATTGTAAAAGTGGAAGAAAACCAAGCTTATGCCCGATTTGTTGAAGACTTAAATTTAGAATTGTATAAAAA
>JAGGAA010000185.1 GCA_017889675.1 Bacillota bacterium
CCAGATAGCATGCATTACTTTCTTGGCCTGCTGAGGATAGCTTTTTTTTATGGCAACAACAGCACAATTATGAAAAACGCCTTCCAGTGGCAAATTAATGTCGAGAATCTCTGGCAACTGACTTTGTAACAATGGCAAGAAAATACGTTCAGTCGCTTTGGCTAAGAAACAGTCTTCCATCGGCGGTTTACCTACGATAGTTGCCGGATATATAGGATTTTTACGGTGGGTTATACAGGTTATATGAAAAACCGGATAGTTATCAGCCAGCGAATAGTAACCGGTATGGTCGCCAAACGGCCCCTCTACCCTAAGCTCATCCATATTTACATAGCCTTCAAGTATAATCTCCGAACCTGCTGGCACCTCAACATCGACAGTTTCACATTTGATCATTTCTACTGCTTTTTTACGCAAAAAACCAGCAAACACCATTTCGTCAATATCGCGCGGCAAAGGTGCAGTAGCCGCGTAAGTTATCGCAGGATCGCCACCAATAGCAACAGCTACTTCAATTTTATCTTTGCCCAGTTCTTTATGCGCCTGGTAATTTTCAGCTCCATTTTTATGAATATGCCAATGCATCCCTGTTGTCTGCTGGTCAAATACCTGGAGACGATACATGCCTACATTGCGCTTGCCTGTAAGAGGGTTCTTTGTAAAAACCAATGGCAAGGTAATGAACCGTCCGGCATCTCCCGGCCAGCATTTCAATATTGGAAATTTGTCAAGTGAGGGCCTGTCTTTAATAATAACCTCTTTGCAAGGAGCATTTTTTACGTATTTCGGAAAATTAATCGCCCGTTTGGCTGTTGGAATAATTTTAACCAAATCAAACTTGTTCTGCAGCGAAATATACGGCAATTTCAAAATTTGCCGTATTTCCTGGGCAATATCGTCAATCTTCTCTACTCCAAAAGCTAACGCCATCCGTTCCATGCTGCCAAAGGCATTCATGAGCACAGGCATATCATAACCGATAACATTTTCAAACAATAAAGCTACATTCTTTTCTCCTTGCATTTTGGAGACCCTGTCAGTAATTTCAGTAATTTCCAGTTCACAACTAACCGGCTGCGTAATCCGCTTTAGCCAGCCCCGCGACTCAAGTGCGCTAATAAACTCCCGCATATCATTATAGGCCAAAACAATACTCCTTTCAGCAGAGAAGTAGTATATCTATTTCCGCAATATGTATTTTACAATTATGATGCTAATTTCGTATAACAGAATCATCGGTACTGCCACCATCGTTTGCGAAAAAACATCAGGTGTTGGTGAAATAAAAGCACCAATAACAAAGGACAGAAACAATACCATTTTGCGTTTGGCCACCAAAAATTTCGAATCAATAATCCCCAGCCTAGCCATAACGAATATAAATAATGGCAATTCAAAAATAAAGCCAAAAGGTACTAAAAAGGAAATCACAAAAGAAAGGTATTGTCCGATAGAAAACATAGGCTGCAGATTATCTGTAGCAAACCCCATAAAGAATTTAATCCCTGCTGGCAAAACAAAGTAATAAGAAAAAAACAAGCCGACAAGAAATAGTATAATAGATGACGGAACCAAGAACACACCAGCCGTGCGTTCCTTGTTAGTCATAGCTGGTACAATGAAAGCCCATAGTTGATACATGACTATTGGCAGTGCTAACAAAAATCCCGCAAAAAAAGAAACCTTCAGATAAGTAAAGAAAGCCTCTGACGGGTTCATATAATACAGTTTTCCTGCTGGCGCCGTTATGAAAGCGGATATTTCAGCAGCATAAAAATAACAAAGTGTGCTGCCAATAGCAATAGCAGCAATCACTACAATCAGACGGCGGCGGAGTTCTTCTAAATGGTCAAGTAAGGACATCGCCCTTTCCGGCTGCACATCCTCAACTGACTCACTTTGAATCGCTTCTTCTTCAATCGATTCAGCTACTGGTACTGGCGCTGAGTCTTCCCGTATCACTTTATCGCTATAGATTACGCCTGTGTTTTCTGTAGGTTCGGGCATAGTTGTCTTATTATTTTCATCATGATCTGGCATTAAGCAACCTCACTTTTTCTCTTCAGGTTGCTTAATTTCAGTCGTTGCCTTGGCCTCAATATTTATTGGTTCTTCTTTTGGGTTCATAACATCATTGCTGGCCCGACGAAATTCCTGAATGCCTTTACCAATGGCCTTGCCAACTTCCGGTAGTTTACCCGGTCCAAATACAATTAGCGCAATGACCAATATTACAACTAATTCCGGCATACTAAAACTAAACATGCTTCCATCTCCTTTTATGTTTGTATACTTATTCTATTATACCTGTCCGTTACCCAAAAAACAATGCAACAAAATAATCACAAAAAAACGACCACCTGATAGCTATATTCGCACAAAGATATTATCAGGAAAGCCGTAATTTTCATTACTGTTACTTAATATTTGCGCAACCCCACAAAATCTGTTACTGCTATCAGGGCCTGACGCACAGGACCATTAAGCGTTTTTGGCAAACTATTGCGTGCATGCTGCAAATAATTGTTCACTTGGGCATAGCTATATTCTACAGCACCTGTTTCGTGAAGAATTTCCAGACCACGACTAACCTCTTCATCAGACATATTTTGATTCACAACAATATTCCTGAGTTCGTCACGACAAGGACTTGTTTTTAACGCATAAATTGCGGGCAAAGTAACAATCCCCTGGCGCAAATCATTACCTACCGGCTTACCCAATTGTTCAGCAGAAGCAGTAATATCCAAGATGTCATCTGTAATTTGGAAAGCCATACCAATTGCATAGCCATATTCCCGAACTTGCACGACATCCCTTTCATCCAAACCACCATACAACGCACCAATTTCACAGCTAGCAGCAATAAAGTCAGCTGTTTTTTGGGCCACCCGCAGACGGTAATCTGCCTCATCCTGATCAGCATTAAATGCTTCCCGGAGTTGCACGATTTCGCCTTCGCACATATTGGAAATAACATCAGTCAAAATTTTAAGCATATTTTGTTTAGTTCCTACAGCAATGGCCGAGAACGCTTTAGCCCATAAATAGTCTCCAGTCAATACCGAGCTATGATTACCCCAACGTGCGTTGGCCGTTGGACGACCCCGCCTGGTAGCAGCATTATCAATTACATCATCATGCACCAAAGTAGCCATATGAATGAGTTCAAGAGCAACAGCCATGGGAAGTAATTCACTCTGGTTAGGATTACCGCCACGGGCACATAAAAGAAACAAAGCAGGCCGTAAACGTTTACCGCCCGCTTGTACCAAATGGACGCTAATATCATTGACCAAATCTACTGGTGATTGGATTATAGAATACAGTTCTTTTTCGACAGCCTTGATATCTTCTTGGACTATTCCAAATATTTTGTTCGGGAATTTATTCACTATTTAATCACCTACAAGACAAAATCTGATTCTATAATACACCATTTTACCAGTAATAGTCTACAATGTTAGTTGCTATTTATTTATTTTTTTCTACTCGAATGGCACAGTCCGGACAAACCATCTGACAAATACCGCAAATAATGCACTTTTCCATATCAGCCTCCACTCGCGGTGTGCCATACACTCCAAGTTCTTCTGACCAGGTTATACACTTTACTGGACATTTTTCGATGCACAAGCCACACCCTTTACATAAGCCAGGGAAATTAGCCCAGAAGCCTTTTTCGCTGTCAAGGGTTATTGATTTCCAATCATCTTTAGCCATTTGTTCCCCTCCTTACATTGCACTTTTAATAAGTTGGTAGCCTCGCTCAAGCGCTTTGAAATTCATGTCACGAAGTTCCGGATTTTTCTTAAACTTGTCCCCAAGTTTAGTTTCCAGTGCCTTCTTAATCGCGTCCATTGGCAATACTTCTGTTGCTGCAATTACCGCGCCGAGAATAATGATATTGAATACCCGGGGATGTAGTTCATTTTTAGCAATATCATTAGCCGGGATGGCCAAAACCTTTTTAACTTCTGGAATGTCACCAGGATTAACGCCCGGACCTGGTTTGGTAAACGAGCAGGTCTTGGGTTCACCGGCAATCATATTCTGGGGTTGGTCATTATTGGGATGATCGGCAGTTGGGCAAGGTGGAGTTACATCAAAATATTGGATTCCCACGATGTTATCATTGACTTCACCCTCTTGAATGAGCGAATTGTCATAAATATATACCGTATCTTTGCCTGCATACATAGTCGTCCGCTGCACAGCCCGCGGACTTACCGGAATAAGAATATCTGCTTTGGTGAACTTAGGAAAACCAATTTCACCATCGCTTATTTGTACAAAAGCGATAGATACTCCACCGCGCTGTTCTACACCGAAGTTAGGGATGTATAGTGCATTCTTACCTTCTTCGTTAGCGGCTTCGGCCAAAATTTCAGCAATAGACTGAACACCTTGACCACCTTCGCCGGCTATAGCCACTTTA
>JAGGAA010000186.1 GCA_017889675.1 Bacillota bacterium
GCGTTCCCGGAGTTGGCGGGGCATTGGTGAAGGAGGAACACTTTGTGCCATCTTATGCGGGCACGATAGTATACTTTTCTGTGTCCGACATCACCGGTGTGCTGAACAGGATAGTTGCAAACAAAGGCAAAGAGCTGATCCCTAAAACCAGCATCGGAGAATACGGATTTTGCGCTTATTTTGAGGACAGTGAGGGCAACCGGATTGGGCTACACACAATGTAACAATTCCTACCAGTTAAAGGCGGTGTACCTACACCTTTTGGGTAAGATATATTGTATCTCGAAAAGGATTTGATTACATGACAATAGATGGTAAGAATATACTCTATTTTGTATGGTTCATCACAACATTAAGCCTATGTTTTTTCATACCTAAAAGCAAGATCCGTTTAGCTTTGCAGGCGTTTCTTTTTAGTCAGGCTCTAACATGGCCTTTGGGGTTACTCGTTGTAGATAGGGGATTGATTCAATATCCTATACTATTTTTTGAAAACGCCAACAAAACAAGTTTCACTTTTGAGTATTTCTTCTATCCGATAGTGTGCGCATACTTTATTGTTTATTTTCCTAATACAAAGAACCTAGCAATACGTGCGATGTACTACATTATTTTTTGCTCACTTTTAACTGCCACGGAATTATTCTTGTTACACAATACCGAATTAATCAGATATATTCATTGGTATGCATACTGGACATGGATATCACTCTTTGTCATTTTTTACGTCACTCGCAAGCTCTGCCTATGGTTTTTCAAACCCACATAACTAAGTGCTATACTTACCTCGCTTCTGTTATATTGTTGATTCATCTTATTAGTATAAACATAACAAGCACGAGTATTATTCTCTAAGCAACATGAGCGTCAGACAGCGCAGACTCCCGCCACCTGCCAGAAGTGCATGAGGATGAAATTCTATGATTTCAATACCATTGCTATTTAGGCGTTTTTTTGTCTGCGCATTAAGAGCAATGTCATAATGAAACATAGTTTTAGCGTCAAGCGGTATAAACGAACACGCCCACTGCTGCTGTTCCTCATCTGATACCGAAATAAGTTCCATTTGACGTTCAAACATAAACTGCCTGAAATCCGCAATCTCCTGCCTGTCGTTTTGAGTAATAAGCCAACCTTTTAATAAGGCGGGCAGATATACAAGCGCCAGGTTATCATTGATCTTTCCGAACAGCATGTCGGCATGCATATAGCGTCTGGCTTTCACAACATCCACATAAATGATTTCTGGAAATAGTGTCAGCGCATAGGAAATAAACTTTTCCACTGATACCGGACGGTGTCGCTCAGTGCAGGCAATAAATGCTGTCCTGGGCGACAATATTAAAAATCCCTCAAAGTGATCGGCTTCCGCAAATTCATAGAATATAGGCACACCCAGGTTTGTTAGAGCTTCTTTAACAACAATGTCTTCGCCAACTCGCCCGAATCCCATCTTAGATAACACGGCACCATCCCGAGTAATAACTGAGCTGTCGTGTAGATAAGCCAGACTCGCTAATACATTCATTTCAGCCTTGTTCTTCTGAACAAAATCCGCCAATTCATACACCTCAATTTGATGGTGCAGCAGTAAAGCTTTATAGCGCTCATGTTCAGCTAGGAACTGCTCGGCATCAGGCACTTGATCAAACATATAATACCCGGCAGTAACAGCATTCATGTTAGTTATTGATACCATAGGTTTATGTAGCATGACTGCTCGAAGCCGACCAGAACTTTCCGTGCCAAAGGTGGTTAAAGGCGATTTGATTGCCATACAGGCTCCTCCTCATGTTTAGTTATATTAGTTTGTCTGATTCATCTCTGGTTAACCCCAAATAATTAGCGAAATAGTTAACGGGGCTATCTCTCGTAGGTTCACAAACCTATTTTGAGATGGCCCCGTTCTTAATTATGAATGTTTTAAGTGGAACATGGCAGGAAGGCCTGAATGGGGGTTATTTATGCCTTTACACTTTTTGCAATCGCATCAGCCAACGCATCTAGTTCTTCCTCTTGTTCCGCTTTAAGTGATGACTTGAAATCCAGTGCATCGCCGATGAGCTCGGATTTTTTGAAGTATTCTGTTACATATTCCACCATGCGGTTTTTCGCCGCTGATGCCCAGCTATGGTTGCCCACTACAGCAAATTTACGGTTTTGGAAATGCAAGCATTTGAGATCATGAAGGAAATTTTCCATGGTAAGGTACAGGTTTAGATTATACGTCGGTGCAGCCAATACCAAGTGGCTATACTTCCAAGCTTCGGCAACAACGTAAGAAGGATGGGTTTTGGATACGTCGAACATCCGCATATCAGTGATGCCGCGTAACGCCAATTTATTCGCCAAAGCATTGACAATGGCTGTGGTGTTGCCATACATGGATGCAAAAGCAATAAGAATGCCTTTCTTTTCTGGCTCGTAATTGCTCCAAGCGTCATATTTGCCCACGATGTATTGAATAGTTTCCGGGGTACGATAGATCGGGCCATGTAACGGTGCAATCATTTCAATGCCAAGCGGCAACAATTTTTTCAACGCCAATTGAACTTGTGGCCCGAATTTGCCGACGATGTTGCTGTAATACCGGCGAGCATCGGCAAGATACACGGTATCATAATCCACTTCGTCTGCGAAAATGTTGCCGTTCAGCGTACCAAAAGTACCGAACGCATCGGCGGAAAAGAGAATCTTTTCTGTTTGTTCAAAGGTAACCGTAACTTCCGGCCAATGCACCATTGCCGCTTTGAATGATTGTAGCTTGTGCTGACCGAGGTCGATGACATCCCCTTCGCCGACCGTAACATAGTTATCCGGACAAGGCTTTCCATAGAATTGCTCGAATAATGTAAAGATCTTGGCGTTGCCGACAATTTTCACGTCCGGGTACATTTCCACCAAATCCACCAAGGTTGCACAGTGGTCAGGCTCCATATGGTTGATAACAAGATAGTCTAATTTTCGGTCCTGCAGTAAGTATTTTGCATTGGCCAAAAATTGCACCCGGATTGATGCATCGACCGAGTCAATTATTGCTGTTTTTTCATCTAAAATAAGGTAAGAATTATAGCTCACCCCATTGGGTAGTGGTAACATGTTTTCAAACCGTTCGGTAGAAAAATCGTTGCCCCCAATCCAGTACACGTCTTTTTTAATCTCCTGTATACATTTCATAACATTCATCCTTCCGCAGCAAAAAAATTCGCTTCTATTTTTATTCTCTTTAAATTCATAAACTTACTATTTCGTTCTAGCTGATAGCAGTTTTCCAAAGGCCGTGGAGGTTGCAATAAGCATAAAATTCTGCACCTATAGCAAATTTAATACTATTTCCTAGTGTCAATTCTCAAGCTTCAAGATCACTCAATAAACTCTTCATACTATCCCTCTTTATATAGAATTATTATCTTTTAATAGTAATTCTATATAAAATAATATTTTCCTTCTTTTTTATTACTGATTTCAAGAAAATTTCTGTTTAAAAAGTTAAAAATTTTGATAGTGTCAATAACTCATAGTTACCTTCACGCCTACGATGTGACTGCTTCAACCTTGATTTCCAGCGTTTAAATTAATTATACAATAAATGTTATTCAAATTTGATATTAATTTCGACAATCTCTGGTTGATTACCAAGTCTTATTGGAGGGCCCCACGTACCATAGCCGCAAGACACAATAAGTTGATACTCATCTTTTTTTAGATTGCCCCAGTCTTGTTCATATATTCGTTTAGTGATCAGATTATTGGGGAAGAACTGACCATTGTGTGTATGGCCGGATACTTGAAGATCCACACCTTGTTGAGCTGCTTCATTAATGCGTGATGGTTGATGATCCATTACTATTATTGTTTTCTTTTTATCAATATCTTTCATTATATCTGCAAGTGTCCCTGTTCCTCTGGAGGCATATCGGATAGCAGAAAGATCATCACGATCTACAATATAAATTGCATCACCAATCGTGGTCCATTGATCTTGAAGAACAGTAATACCGCTATTTTTTAATAGTGAAACCGCTACGGCTGGTTGTCCGCTAATATATTCATGGTTGCCAAGAACTGCATATGATCCAAACCGAGCTTTTACATTTCGAAGTGGTTCTGCGATCTTGTTGTTTGTCACATAGGTAGCGTCATCATCAATTTGATCGCCAGCATATAAGACTATATCCGGGTTCAGTTCATTTAAGGATTTTACTAATCGTTCCACGCGATCAATTCCAATGACTCGACCCATATGAATGTCTGACACCAAAACTATTTGCACCAGCCTTTTGAATAGCATCATGCGCTCTAACAATATTTTGTCCTGCCGTATGCTGAAGCTACCAAACATTATCCTGGAAGGCTTTTACCTGGCTGAATAATAGTTCTTTTCCTTGCGTATGACATGGCGAACAAGATTCATCCAGTGTTTTAAGTGGACT
>JAGGAA010000187.1 GCA_017889675.1 Bacillota bacterium
ACTTCGGTAAAATGCGAACCTAGACTTAGACTCCGTCCAGCACCAGATACGCCGGATTTAGCATCAATGATGATGGTTGTCAGATCTACCAGTTTATTCTTTACTAGTGGTGCCAGTGCCAGGATACTAGCCGTTGTATAGCAACCAGGATTACCGACAATGCTGGCCTCACGCACTTGGCTGCGGTTTAGCTCAGTCAGGCCATAGACGGCTTTGGCCTCCCGGTGCGTATGTGGCACTTTGTACCACTGCTCATACACGTCATGATTTTTAAACCGATAATCAGCACCAAGGTCAATAATTTTAATGGTAGGATTGATTATTGTTGCTTTACGTCCTACCTCCATCGCATGACCATGAGGCAGCCCAATAAAAATGACGTCACTCCCAGCAGCAATTTTATCCAAATCCGCCAGACTTGTTAATATCTGCGGATAAAAGCGTGCAAGATGTGGATATATGTCAGCAATGGCTGTTCCCGGCTGACTTTCTGAAGTAATATATTGTACTTCGGCAGCCGGATGAGATGCCAGTAAACGCAGTAATTCCGCACCGGCATAGCCGGTAGCTCCGACAATACTTATTTTCATAGTTATCGCCCCTTTTGTAATATTATACATTAGCAATGAATAATAATGCAAGTATTTTTGTTTCATGTAACCATTAAAATATAAGTGCAAAAGAAAATAGAGGCCGCTGTTTTTAGCATCAGCCTCTATCCTATAACCGAATTTCCCCTTTGATAGGTATACTGCGCCCGCATTGGGGGCAGTTTTTCCCCGGCCCGGCTAACTGGCTGTAACCGCTAAGGCGGTCAATTACCTTGTGACCACATTGCGGACAATAGGTGTTCGTAGCATTGCCGCCAACATTGCCCAAATATACATAGTTAAGATACTCACGCGCTGTTTCATATGCAGCCTCCAAGGTCTTTACCGGTGTCGGCGGTGCATCCATTTTGTGGTTAGGAAAGTAGCGGGACAGATGCAGTGGTATATCAGCACTGATGCCTGCCAGCCATTTAGCCAAGCTGGCAATTTCCGCTACAGAATCGTTAAGTCCAGGTATGATTAAGGTGGTAATCTCGACATGACATTGCCGCGCGGCCTGCTCCACGGTGCGTTTGACATGAGCAAGTTCGCCGGCGCACACTTTTTGGTAAAATTCATTGGTAAAGGCTTTAACATCAATATTCATCGCCCCAATGTAAGGCAGTAGTTCCTGTAAGGGTTGTTCGTTAATGAACCCGTTGGAAACCAATATGTTTGTAAGTCCGGCTGCTTGTATTAACTTCGCAGTATCCAGGATATATTCATACCACACACTAGGCTCAGAATAGGTATAGGCGATGCCAATATTGCCCTGGATGACAAGTTGGCTGGCCAGCGCGGCCGCCGCCTGCGGCTCAAGCAAAGTAGTGTGCGGCTGTGCCTGGGCAATCTGCCAGTTTTGGCAAAATTGACAGGCAAAGTTGCAACCCCATGTGCCAAGAGACAGAATGGCGCTGCCTGGGTAAAAATGATAGAGTGGCTTTTTTTCGATAGGGTCAAGCGCCTGGGCCGTAGCTTGCGCATAATTAATGCTATACAGCTTGCCGCCCGTATTCTGGCGTACCCGGCAAAACCCTGTCCGCCCCTCAGTAATCGTGCACTTTTTCGGGCATAATTGGCAGAGAGCCACTTGGCCCTGCTGCTCATAATGAAGCGCCTCACGCACTTTTGCTCACCTGCTATACGCTATTTATAACGTGTTACGGTAAAACGGTACAAATCAATTTCTTTTTCTGCCTGGATACCAGCTTTTTGCATAGCAATACCTACCTGTTCAGTGACAGTATCTACACCTTCGAGGTCAGGTAAGAGCAAGCCGGAACGGTGTCCGCAACGGACAATTACCCCATAGGTTTTTGGTTCAAGCTCATCAATACTCTCAATCGCTTCTGGTGGTTCCAATACATCGACTGAAATCTCCAGTTCTGCCAATTCGCTTAGTTTGATCGGGCTGAAGCGCGGATCTTCGGTCCCAGCGCTAACGGCATTCTGAATGATTTCTTCGGCAATAGTCGGCTGGGTAGGCTCAAAGGTACCAATACAGCCGCGCAGTTGACCTGCTTTTTTTAAAGAAACAAAGACCCCCGCCTTCTCCTGTAACATATCTGGGAGTTCAGCCGGCTTGTCCATACGTTGATTATGTTCCAAATAATAGGTAAGACTTTTTTTAGCAAGTTTTACCGGCTCACTTTGTTTATCCATCCTAACGCCTCCTATTTCTTACCCTTTATTTTAAAAGCAATAACTGCATACCCAACACCAAAGGGTCCCTCATACGAAGTTGTTACTACTTCGGTATCCAGTCCTCCCATAACACCCATAAGGAAAAAGACTGGCCTGAGACCGCATTGTCCGGCTTCTTCAATCAAATTTTCATCCATATTGAGTAAAGACTTAACATCCACATTAGTAAGAGCCGTAACTAGCTGCCGGTCAAACTCTATCCCTTTCGGGCTATAACCGGCAGGTGCATCTGGTGTCAAACGATGTGACAAGTCGCCTGAGGCAATTACCGCCACTCGCCTACCACCATGGCTAATAGCTGCCTGCACGGCTTTGCCAAAAGTATACATTTCCTCATAAGGCAACATACCCATAGATAGATGCACAATCTGCCCTTTGAATCCTGCTTTCGCTAGATAGTAGAGCGGTACAAAGGCACCATGATCAAGTTGTAAGGGTATTCGATAATTTTTGGCCACATCAACGGTCAATTCGGTTAAATTAATACCAAGTCGCTGGGAATTGCGAATTATATTTTTTATTAAAAGATTATCTGTCTCAAACCCCAGCGTTACGTCAGGGGCACCAAACTGCGCCATACTCCCTCTCAGACGAGGATGAATGCTAATGGCAACGGCATCTTCAAACACCGGGCCATGCGGTGTAATAATAACAACAGTTTGAGGATTTTCTTCTTTTAGCATTTCTGCCACTTGCCTTGCGGCTTCCACTGTGGCTTTAATATGTTCCAGTTCCTGATGTCCCACTTCCGGGATCATGATCGGGGGATGTGGCATGAGCGCACAGCCAACCAAATTATCCATACTATCGCTCCCTTCAGCTAGTGGTGCGTTTTATCGTTCCACATTCTGGCTAAAATGATACGCCAACCCTTTGGCAATAGCTTCAGCCAGTTTTTGTTGATAAGCTTCACTGTTAAGCTGCGCAGCCTCAGTTGGGTTGCTAATAAAACCGGCTTCAATGAGCACACCTGCTATAGTTACAGATTTCAATAAAATAATGTCAGAATCCTGCTTGACTTGGCGTTTATTACCAGGAGGGAAATTTTTTAGTGCTTGCTGCATAATTTCGGCTAATTGCTTATTTTCCTCCTGTTTGGGATTATAAAATACCTGCGCACCTGACCAATTAGCGCCTTTAATCGCATTACAATGGATACTAAGATAGAGGTTAGCCCCCGATTTTTCAATAATATCGGCCCGTTTCAACAAGTCATTGCGTTTGCCGCCTTTGCCTTTGGTATAATAATCGACATCGTCCTCACGGGTAAGCACAGTTGTAGCACCATTGGCTGTCAGGACAGCGGCTACTTTAGCTGCAATCGCCAAATTAATATTCTTTTCATCCAGTCCGTTCCATTTTGCACCATCATCAATTCCACCATGCCCGGCATCAATCGCGATAATTTTGCCACTAAGCACTGACAAATCCGCATTTTCGATATCTGCCAGCACCAGATAACGCAGCGTCAGAAGGTTTAACACCACCACCGCGATACTAAATACGACTGCACTCACTACCCGTTGTCGTCTTACCGCCAGTATCCGCATACTAACCACCTCTTTTTCCCTGTTGCCATTGCTACTTACACTGTATTCTCAATTTGGCAATTAAATGCTAAAATAAAGAGGAAGAAGTTTGCGACAGTTAGAGGTGATCTACGTGAAAACTAGGCGTGTAAAAAAAGGTCGACTCCTTGCCTTATTAGTTATCCTGTTTTTTGTTACTTTTTTATGGGCAGGTGGAGAGTCAGTATTGCGTTCATCCATTTCCAAGATTAATCCACTGTCAACAGGAGCACCTGTTGCTACATTGTCTAGTATTACCGGCACCTGGGAACGAGTACATCGGGTATTTTTTCTAAAAAGCGCTATTGATACTAAGCTGGATAAAAAAAGTTATGTACGACTATCTGATACCCCCCTCGCTTTGCAGCAGGCAATCATCGCCGTCGAAGACAGTCGCTTTTATCACCATGTTGGATTTGACATTGAGGGTATTTTGCGGGCCACCTTAGTCAATGTCCAAACAGGGTCTTATGTGGAAGGCGGCAGTACCATTACTCAACAATTAGTGAAAAACCTATTTCTCTCCCAAGAGCGAACACTTGGCCGGAAAGTTGAGGAATTT
>JAGGAA010000188.1 GCA_017889675.1 Bacillota bacterium
TGTTCGTTTTGTGGAAAGCCGCAGTGAGACTACAGGCTGGATTTATGAATATGAAGTAACTGGCGAGGTTGGTAAGGTAGAGAAGTTTTTTGTTAGAATTAAAGATATTGAACGGAAACGGGGTTAAGTTCAAATTGCAGCAAGTAACTTTAACAGATGTTTTAGCAGCCAAAGAACGATTGGCTGTTCTGCAGGCTGAATTACGCAGCATTCATAAAACGCCTATTATCAGCATTACCACCAATATTCCCGGAGCAGTCAAGGACAGTCCGGAGAGCCAAAGTCTGCTGCGGGCAGCTGTTGACAGGATTAGAAGTATGGCCCGGGAACAAGGCTTTGCTATTGTTGAAGAACGGTTTAACTATCCGCTGACAGGGCCAACTGCTGTAGTCGCTATTGCTGGCGACCCGGACAAGCTAAAACTATTTTGTATTGGTATTGAAGAGTCCGGAGACTTTGCCAGACTGTTTGATCTTGATGTATTTGACGCCAATGGAAGACAGCTCTCTCGTGTTGGGTTAGGACGAACTGAGCGTACCTGTTTTTTGTGCAAGCAACCGGCCGTCTTATGCCGGCGTTTAGGCAGCCATGCTAGTCAGGATATTATGAACAATGTTGGCGAACGGCTAACTTCCTTCGCCGCTGCAGCTACGAATCCCTGGCCGAAAGCTGTATGGGATATTGGTTCTTGGGCTGTGGAGGCAATGCTGATGGAAGCGGCGTGCACACCATCCCCAGGCTTAGTAGATCGTGATAATGCAGGCGCTCACCAGGATATGGACTTTTTTACGTTTTTGATGAGCAGCAGCGCTCTTGCTGGTACCATGTTACGCTGTGCTGCCGCTGGCTATCAGCATCAAGGCTTGCTCCAGGATTTACTGCCAGTGCTGCGCAATGTCGGTAAAGACGGTGAACGGCAGATGCTGCATGCTACCGGCGGGGTTAATACCCAAAAAGGACTTGTGTTTTTATTAGGTATTCTTACTGCTGCTACAGCTTACGCGACAAAGCAATCGCCTGGTATTGCTGCTTATCAAATTCTTGATATAGCAGCTGCTATATCAAGTGGAATTGTCGAACGTGAGCTGGCACCACTTGTCTTGGGACAAGCAAATAGTAAACTGACAGCCGGCGAAAAACTATATTTACAGTATGGAGTGACAGGTATTCGGGGAGAAGTAGAAGCCGGGATACCCAGTATCAGAGAGTATGGGCTGCCAGTATTAACGGCAGCATTAAAACAAGGTTTATCACTTAATGATGCTCTGGTGCATACACTCATGAGTTTAATGACAGTTGTGCAGGATACTACCATTTTAAATCGTCATGGAATGGAGGTTTTGTTAACAGTGCAAAATCAGGCTAAGCATATTATTGCTCAGGGTGGTATGCTTTCTGGAGAGGGTAGGAAGCAAATTAGTGCACTTGATCAAAACTTTATTGAACGTAATATTAGCCCTGGCGGCGTTGCTGATTTACTAGCAGCTACTTATTTTTTATATTTGACGGAAAAGGCTTAGCAAATATAGCACCAAAAATAAAAGCTTGCCACTTGGTGTCAGGCTTTATTTTTATTTTATAATATGTTATAATTAACCTTTGTAACATATTATAGAAAGATAGGTATAAACAATGATTAGTACAAATAGTCTGACATTACAATTTGGTAAACGCATTCTCTTCAAAGATGTCAATATAAAATTTACGCCAGGTAACTGCTATGGTCTTATTGGTGCCAATGGCACAGGTAAATCCACCTTTTTAAAGGTGCTTTCCAGTGAAGTTGAGCCAAGTTCTGGCGATGTGGCTATTACTACCGGCGAACGCCTGGCCGTGCTCAAACAAAACCATTATGAATTTGATGAGTTTGAGGTTTTAAAGACAGTTATCATGGGCCATGCCCGTTTGTATGCCATTATGGAAGAAAAAGATGCCCTTTATGCCAAACCGGAGTTTTCTGACGCAGACGGTATTAGGGTATCGGAGCTTGAGTGTGAGTTTGCCGAATTAAACGGCTGGGATGCCGAAACTGAGGCGGCTAAACTCTTAAACGGCTTGGGAATAAAGGAAGAACTCCATCAAAGTAAGATGGGAGATATTAGTGGTAATGAAAAGGTAAGGGTGCTTTTAGCACAAGCTCTGTTCGGAAGCCCGGATATCCTGCTGCTGGACGAACCAACGAACCATTTGGATATTGAATCGATTACTTGGTTGGAAAATTTTTTGGCCGATTTCCCCAACACAGTTATTGTGGTATCCCATGACAGGCATTTTTTAAACCAGGTATGTACCCATATTGCTGATATCGACTTCCAAAATATCCAGCTATATGTCGGTAACTATGACTTCTGGCTGGAATCCAGTCAACTGGCTTTGCAATTGGCAAAAGAGGCCAACAAGAAGAAGGAAGAAAAGATTAAAGACCTGCAAAGCTTTATCCAACGGTTTAGTGCAAACGCTTCTAAGTCCAAGCAGGCTACTTCCCGTAAAAAAATGTTGGATAAAATCACGCTCGATGATATTAGACCTTCCTCCCGTAAATATCCGTATGTAGCATTTAAGCCTGACCGTGAAGCAGGTGCACAACTGCTCAGTGTGGAAGGTATCAGTAAAAAAATAGAAGAAGACCAGGTTCTCAATGATATCAGTTTTACCATAAACAAGGGTGATAAGATTGCTTTCGTCGGTTCTGAGGGGCTTGCTAAAACGACTCTCTTTAAGATTTTAATGGGAGAAATGGAGGCTGATAGTGGCTCTTTCAAATGGGGGGTAACTACAAGTCAGGCATATTTTCCTAAAGATAACAACGAATATTTTGAGGGCGGGGATTTAAATCTAATTGATTGGCTGCGTCAATTCTCACGTGACCAGGAAGAATCATTTATTAGAGGTTTTCTGGGAAGAATGCTATTTTCAGGGGAAGAAAGCTTAAAGGAAGTTAGTGTTTTGTCTGGTGGCGAGAAAGTCCGGTGTATGTTGGCAAGAATGATGTTAAGCGGCGCCAATGTCTTGCTGCTGGATGAGCCAACAAATCATTTGGATTTAGAGTCAATTACTTCTCTAAATAACGGCCTGATTAACTTTGAAGGTACTCTCTTATTTGTTTCTCATGACCATCAATTTATTCAAACAATTGCTAACCGTATTATCGAAATCACCCCTAATGGGTTGGTTGATCGCCAGATGCCTTATGATGAATATCTGGATAATGATGACGTGAAAAAGCAAGTAGCGGCATTATACGGCAAATAAAACAAAAGATTGCGACCTTGCTGCTAACATGATTTAATGTAACTTTTATCATGCAAACGCAGCGGGGCAGCAATCTTTTTTATCTTAATCGCTGAGTCAAAACTCCCGCCTCTACAGGCGGCGTCAGTTCAGGTGGAGTAGATTCTCCACCTGAACCCCCGATGTTTCAGCTCTGCTGAAACGAGTTCACTTACTAAACAGCAAATTGGATTAATAGTAGATTAAAAAGCGGGTGTCTAACTAATAATAAGTTTATGTAATCTAAAACTGTTATTAGGGAGAATGATATGTCTAAAAACATATTTGATAATTTGACAATTGAAAAAGTACAGCGTTCTAATTTAGAGCAACTGGAACAATTATTTACTACTGCTTTTGCCGAAGACGTCGATATTGCGCAAATAGAGCGCCGCATCCGGCGAGCGCGGCAATTTTATTATATTTTACAACCGTTAAGTAAGTTTTCTGTATGGGTAAAAAATCATTTCGATGTGTATGTTGTGAAAATCGCCGCGCAGGTAGTGGGATTTATTCAGCTATCCTATCTTAATGCTACGCAATTGCATATTGATTATATTGCTTTTAGTAAGCAATATCGGGGGCAAGGTTTGGGGAGATGGGTATTAACTGAGCTGCTCGAACATGTTGCTGATGCCAATAATCATGATGTTGTTCTGGAAGTCAGGGTTGATAATCCCGCGTATAGACTGTATCAACGCTTAGGATTTAGCCCGATAACTGAAATATTGCATTATGAAATGACCTTTGGGGAGGCGAAAGTCTCGGGGGCGTCACCTGATGGGGAATTGCCTGGATTTCGGGAACTTGCGGCGCAGGATCGCGGCCAATTATATCGTCTATATAAGGCTTCAGTACCACCTTGCTTGCGGCGAGTTATTAAACGTAGTTATAGCGAATTTAATCCTAGTATGATGGTCAGGCATTTGGAATGGGCAAAAAACTATTTGATGCGCAAAAAGAAAACCGATTACGTTGTAGAGCAGTCAGGAAAAATAGTTGCTCTAGTAGCAATTAATAGTTACTTTAAGGCTCAAAATCATGTAATCAATCTTATCATTCATCGTGCCTATGAATATTTACGGCCCACACTCCTTAATAAAGCCATTAATTTGATTAAAGCCAAGCATAAGCAAGGGGTAATAAGTAT
>JAGGAA010000189.1 GCA_017889675.1 Bacillota bacterium
TTATTCCCGACCCTTCAAATGCTGGGCCAGCCGAACAAGAACAAGTTACCAACCAATCACCGGCACCTAATACCATTTCGCCGTTTGTACCAATATCAATCAGGAGTGATATTGGCGCATCCTCATTACCCATGCCTGTAAACAAAGTACCGGAAACGATATCACCGCCAACATAACTTGCTACTGACGCATAAGTAAACACGAGAGCATCCTGACTAATTCTAAGTCCTAATTCCTGTGCCTTAACAACTGGATAGATGTTGGCTGTTGGAATATAGGGCTCCAAGCGGATGAATTTGGGGGTAATCCCCAAAAACAAATGCGCCATGGTTGTGTTGCCCGCTGTCATCATAACGCGTATATCAGTTTCTTTAACATGCCTCTGTTTCACCAGCAAATCCATAATGAGCGTATTTATAGTGTCAATGATACTTTGATGAACGGTTTTGAGCCCATCCTTTTCTTCGACAGCATATACGATGCGGCTAATGACATCATCGCCAAAACGAGCTTGACGGTTATGTGTTCCTGCGGTATCAACGACTCTACCTTTTTCGAGATCAAGCAGGTAGGCTACTACAGTAGTAGTGCCAATATCAACAGCTATACCATATAATGGCTGATGGCCATGACCTGGCTCAACATCGATTACTTCCGCCTTACCGCCGACCTCAGATAGCAGTACAGTCACTTTAAACTGATCAACCCTGAGGATTTCTCCCAACTTCTGAATAATCGAAAGAGGAACATGAATGTCCGTACACTTAGTTTCTTTCTTAAGAGCCATAGTCAGGCGGTTAAGGTCATCACGGTTATCCTGCAGGTTAGCAACAGGCAAAGTTAGCCGGATACGACGACAAAGCGGATTGAGTGGATAACCATTAAGAGGGCTTTCTTGCTTTTCCAGTAGTAATTCTTTAAGCTGCCATACGTGTAATAAATAATTACTTAAAGCATCTGACATACCAACGCCTGCTGAAGTAGTTTCGCCTAGCACCTGATGTTTGCTCATAGCCGAGGTTTTAGGTATTTCTACTACTAAATCTTCGTCCTGAACTAAGGTCTGGCAAGCTAGATTGAGTCCTTTCTCAGCAATTCTTGCTGCTAAATGGCTGTCTCTTCTGGCTTTGGCACTGCCGCTCTTAATTTGAACTACACACTTGCCGCACGTACCGTCACCACCACAAGGGGCTTTTATCTCAATATCAGCCTGACCTGCGGCAGTAAGCAGGTCAGTGCCTGACTCTACTTCCACTTGTACTCCTGCGGGAAGAAATGTTACGAACCGTTTGCTCATCCTTAAATTACCCTCCTGATTAGTTGGACCAAGGTTGCTGTGATCTTTCTTCAGATACAAAAAAGGGGAAAGAAGTTATTACTTCAAAAGTTGGGGATAACGAGCTTTTGCAAATGCAGGAATACCAACAGCTTCTTGTGGTCCAACAATTACGTCTAAACCAGATATTTCTGTCAGTTTACCCATGATAATCGCAACATAGCCAGGGATAACAATACTCTTATGGTTAACTTTATCCATAATGCCGAATGATTTAATAGTCTCATTAATAGGCTCAGCAACGAATTTACCTGCAGCCCAAGCGGTAAGAACCGAAGCACCGTCAGTATCAACAGCTACAATGTAGCCTGGAATTTTACTGCCCACAACTTCGCCTTCAACAGCAAAGTAAGTAAGAGCAAAGTTAGTGCAAACATATACCGGGGAATCAGGAGTAACTTCACCGATTTCGTAAACCTTAGCCTCAACAGCCATTGGTTTTTGTGGATCAGTGTAGATGTTCATGCGCCATGCCATTAAAGGTAACAGATGATGCTTTTCGTCAGCTTTCATGCAAATGATGCTGGCATATTTAGCAACATAAGTAGCAGCTTCAATTACTTCTTCTTTCGGATCAGTAGCTAAAGTGCAAGCAATCATCGGATAGCCAAACGGACGGAATTTCTTTTTGATTGCCAGACGACGAGCATTAACCATTTCACCAAGAGTTTTGGCTGGTGCAGTGTTGCCAAAATCAATGACAATCTCTTTATATTCTTTAGCTACTTTTTCTACTAAAGCAGCAGTATCATCAAGACCATTGCCTTTTACTACTACTGGGCAGTTATTGGCTTTTGCAAGAGCGACAACTTTTTCCCAGTTTTCAGCAGTAGCAGCATGAATAAGAGGTTTCTTAGCAGCTACGGCAGGAACAGCAGCTTCAAGAGCAGCAGCATTGCCAGCTAACAACAAAGCAAAATTAGCTTTAGCAGCTACAGCTTCAACCGCAGCCTTAAATTTGGCAGCATCGCCAGAGCAGTTAGTAATAGCAACAAATTCAACTGCAACTGTTTGACCAACACGCTCCAGTACCAGTTCATTGATTTTGGCAATTTTGGCGTCAAGTTCTGCGCCAGATAAAGTATCAGAAATTTGAATTGCTAAAGCAGTAGGATGATAGAAAGTTTTATCATGGCGGAAGAGGACGGTTTCGTCACCTAATACAACTTCTTGCTCACCAACACCAACTTTTACAGTTTTTACTGGTGGTGCAGTAGCCGCACCTAAAGTTTCTTTTGCGGCCTCAGTTGCATGAGGGCACATATCAAGAGATGCTTTACCATTAGCCATTGCCATTGCAAAAGCCAAGCAGGTAGGTGAACCACAGTCTTTACAGTTTGTTTTGGGCAGTTGTTTGAAAATATCCAAACCTGTTAATGCCTCTGCCTTAAAATAAGATATGTGGTGAAATTATTACATCATCGGATCTAATTTCAGAGCCGGATGTTGTTTTTCTTCCAAGAATGGGAGGATTTCGTCTTCGCTAATACCAACAGTTTCATCAGCAATCTTATCTACAAAATCGGCACCCAGACCTGCTTCTACTGCAGCGTCAATGAGATCTTGGCCTAAGAATTCTTTGAGTTCTTTCGGCATCCAGACAAGACGAGCAAGACCACCGTCTGCTTTGATAAACTTTTTACTGGTAATGTACCGACGACCAAGACCCATGAAACCAGGAGTTTGCATACCGCCGCCGCAAGTACCAGCCAAAGCGGAGAAGGTCATGCCGCAAGGAGTTTCGCCACCATGTTCACGAGTAGTAATCATGACACCATTACACATCGGCAATATCGCCATAATGGCTTCGAAGCAACCGCAAGACGTCATCGGGCTTTCCATAAGAGTATAGAAGTTTACGGCTTCGACCGTGCTGTGGGAATTAGCATAAATGAAGTCATTAAGGTTTTTCCACTGACCTTTTTCAGCATCAAGGCATTCGCCTTTTTCAATCGGCTGATTTGGACCAAGTGGATTGATTTCATTGGATGCTTTTGCATCAAGCCAGCTAACAGCACCGCATAAGCCTAAGCGTTCCGGCGACACAACGCACACATGATTTGGCGCGAATGATTGACAAAGCAAACAAGAATAATATGTTTCAACATCATCAGTAAGACCTTTAAGACGAGCATCACGGGTAGCATATTTATCAATAGCAATTTTAATTTTGTCTTCAATAACATCTTTATCGGTAATAATAGTAACTTGTGCGCGGTCAATGATAGCAGGGAAATCAGATTTGAATTTCGCAATCAGGATTTCACCAAAGTCTCTGATTTTGAAGCCAGCAGCTTTGGCATTCTTACCAATACGAACCCACATCATATTACGTTGAGCTACGTGCCACAAACCTTCGCCATAGTTCAGGTTGTAGTGAATGCGGCGTTCAAGTACGCCTTCGAAGTCTTCTTGCATTTTACGGCCATAGATATCAACCATAAAGGCTAGCGGGAATACGCTATCAACGCCGCACATCCGAACAAGCTCAAAGCTAGTGGAACGACCGCCACCGAACTCAACAGCGGCGTCTTTCTTACGGATGGTTTCACCTTCGAAAGCAGGTCCAATGGTGATAGGTACCGGGATATCAACAATTTTAATTTTAATGCCGCGCATTTCAAGACCAAGCTTGCCGATTTTTTCATAGTCTGGTTCAGATTGATACCAGTCAGGAATTTCTTCGGCTACCGGCTGATCGGTAACTGTCGGGAAGCCCATGAACATAGCGCCGAATTCAGCAGCAAATTTAACAACATCATTAGGTCCAAGCTGGATAACAAAGGCAAATACGCGTTTTGCCTGATATTCGATAGCCCGTTGACGCTGACCGGCAGGGATACCGCCGAATGCAAGACCAGCACGGAAAGCAAAGTTAACCGCATGAATGACCTGGGTGAAGTTACCAACCGGGAAGGTAATGAATTCAGAACCGATTTTAACGTTTTCTTCAATACACTGCTCGATTACTTCGTTAGCCAAGAAAATCATGATGCCTTTGGACTGGAGTTCTTTTACCAGTTTGGCAGTTGATTTGCTATCTTTACCTTTACCAACAATAACGGCTACGCCAGGAATGGTTTGGTCAACCAAAGGAACACCGAATTTACGCAGAATAGGATCAGTGACGAAGCCGCAGTACGGAAATACATCAGGTTTTGCGCCCTTGATATAGCGCAAAGCTTCAATAATTTCAGCAGCATAAAGCGTAGCTTCACCATTTAGCTTAGCATTTTCCAAAGTTAGTTCTTCACGGATATTAGTAGTACGAATTCTATTAAGAATTGGGGCAAGATCACCAATAGTATTAACTTCTTCACCGCTCAGAGCAGTGATTACCGGTAGTCTGTAGGCAGTATCAGGATATTTAACCGGGCAGTCCGCACCGTGTACCTTAATGGCTTTTGTCAGAAGAATTTCCGCATAACTGGTAGCTGTGACAGCACCTTCATAGGCGCCTTTAAAAAGCTCCATAGACATATTATTTTTCGTCCTCCTTCATAGAGTCAATTCTTATTATCTATTGAGTTGCTTATAACATATTTCTAAACGCTGATTAGTTAGCCTCGGCTTTTGCATCGCGAGCTTTTTTACGCATTGCATTTTTCCAATTACGTTCTTCCAGAATGTCAATCATCCGAGCTGAAGCTTTATTTGCATCAGGTTCCCAGAAGAAGAAACCGCCAAATACATCCTCAGCAATTTTGGTAACAACATCATTAACAAGTTGGCTACCAACAGTTGGAGCAATAACACCAACATGAGTCGGGTTACCATAAGCAACGTTCCAAGCACCGATAGCAACAGCCTTTTCAGACATAGCTTCCGGAGCGCTAACAACAAACGGAATATCAGCGTTATCCACGCCCATTTCGTTAGCCATAGCTGTAGCGAAATCCTGAACACGGCTGTTGTCAACACAAGATCCCATGTGGAACATCAACGGCAATTCAACAGTTAAGCCAGCTGCCGCATTTAAACGAGCATAGAATTTTTTCAGACCTTCGCCGGCATATTTTTTCACAGCTTCGCCATTCATCAAACCTGCTAAAGCGTGGGCCTGAGCAGAACAACCAGTGGCAAGCAGGAATACATCGTTTTTAGCCAATTCCTGAGCAATAACAGTGTGGTTTTGGTCATGCGTGCCTTTGAGGTTATTACAGCCGATAAGAGCAGCGACACCTTTAATTTCACCAGCTTTAATAGCATCAATTACAACTTGCATAGGGTTTTCAGGGTTAATCTTTCTGAATATGTTGTACATGGCTTCCATACTGAAACCAGCCACAACGGTATTCTTAATATTAGGAATGCAAACTTTCGCTGCATCACGATTTTTATAGGCATCAATTGCCAGACGAATGATTTCTTTGGCACTATCCATAGCGTGAAGTTCATCAAATGCCATGTGATAGGAACCAGGAATCTTCATAATTGGCATGGTAGTAACAATCTTAGTATGATAACATTCAGCTGCTGTGCGAATACTTGGCATAATGCACTGAACGTCAACAACCATTGCATCCATAGCGCCTGTCATGATAGCTAATTCTTGAGTAGCAAAGTTAGTAGCGATAGGAACACCTTCACGCATAAGCACTTCGTTACCAGTACAGCAGATACCAACTAGGTTAATACCAGTAGCACCAGCAGCTTTCGCTTCATCTTGCATTTCCTTGGCAGCATTAACCACTATTTGGCTTAAGAGTGGGTTATGACCATGGAGCGCAATATTAACTTTATCTGCTTTAATAGCACCTAGGTTGGCTTCCGTAACAACTGGAACACCAGTCCCGAACAGAATATCAGATAAGTCGGTAGCAAGATGTTCACCAGCCACGTCACTAAGTGCAGCCTTCAGACCACCAAAAATAATATTAACTGGATCAGCATCAACACCAATATGAGTTTGGTGCAGTAATTTGGCTAAGCTAAGATTGATACCTGCAGGCATAATAGTGGTATCACGGAACTTTTGGTTTCTGGTTTCATTAGAGTACTTAGTAATCCATGTAAGTTCTTTAGATTCATCTACTTCAGCAAACTCTTGCAATGCAAGCAAGGCAACATCTTTAGCAATTGCCATTACATCGCGGCCTTCGGTTTCAACACCAACATTCTTAGCAACCTGCATAAGTTTATTAGTATCGGTTATCTTGTAATCTTTAACTTTGCCTTCAGCAACATGCAAGAAAGTTTCAGCAATTTCGCGACCATGGTCGGAGTGAGCAGCAGCGCCGCCGGCAATATAACGTACAGTATTACGGGCTACGATAGTGTAATCACGTGCACCGCAGATACCTTTGTTGCCACCTGGTTTCTTAGGCAGTATACGGCAAGGGCCTTGCAAACAAATACGGCAGCAAATACCGGTATTACCGAAAGTACAGCGAGGCTCTTGAGCTTTGGCACGATCAAATGTTGATAAAAAGCCGATTTCTTTGGCTTTGTCGAGCATTTGGGTGGCTGCCACGTCGATTGTGTTGTATTCGGACATTCTTCTTTTCCTCCCTATGTTCATCATAGATGTTTTTCATTTGAATCCACTTACTAGGAGCTTAGCTACCAGAGCTTTAATAATATGAGGGTTTTTTCACAAACTCTATTTGCAGGTATTCGCCCTTAGGTGGGCGAATACCTGCAAGCTTAGAAAAAATTTAACGCAGTAATCAGACTTTTTTTATTTTATTAGAACAAGCCGCTAACTTTACCAGTCTTAACGTCAACATCAATACGACGATAAGCAGGGTCAGAGCTAGTTCCTGGCATCAAGCTAATTTGGCCGGCCATCGGACAAAGGAATTTAGCACCGCCATAGACAAGAACGTCACGGATAGGCAGTCTCCAACCTTTAGGAACACCTTTCCAAGTCGGCTCATGGGAAAGTGACAAGTGACTCTTAACCATCATTGTGCTAAAGTCGGCATATTTAGAATCAGCTTCAAATCTCTTAGCTTTTTCTTCGGCCAACGGAGCCCAGTCAACGCCATCAGCGCCATAGACTTCAGTAGCAATTTTCTCAACACGCTGACGCAAAGGCATTTCCAGCGGGTAGAGGAATTTAATGTCTACTTTTTCTTTACAAGCATCAATAACGGCATCGGCCAAGTCAAGAGCACCGTCGCCGCCACTCATCCAATGTTGGGAAACAGCAGCGCGGGCGCCAGCTTGTTCAGCAATTCGTTTAACAAGGGCGTGTTCAGCAGGAGTATCAGTGTAGAAGGCATTTATGCAGACAACTGGTTTGATGCCGGATTTTTTGATAACATTGATAAGGTGAACCATATTTTCGCAGCCTTTTTCCAAGAGACCAAGGTTTTCTTTGGTGTACTCGTCAGGCAACGGACGACCTGGTACAACAGTTGGGCCGCCACCATGCATTTTGAGGGCGCGAACAGTTGCAACAAGGATGGAAACGTTCGGGGTCAAGCCGCTGAGGCGGGCTTTAACATTCCAGAACTTCTCAAATCCGATATCAGCTGCGAAGCCGGACTCGGTAACATGGTAATCAAAGCATTTAAGACCAATGCGGTCGGCAATAATGGAGGACTGACCAATAGCAATATTAGCAAATGGACCAGCATGAACAAAGCAAGGTTGACCTTCAACAGTAGAGCAGAGTGTCGGATTAATGGTATTACGCATCCAGGCAGCCATAGCGCCATCAACTTCAAGATCACCAGTGGTAACTGGATCACCTTGTCTGTTGTAGCCA
>JAGGAA010000190.1 GCA_017889675.1 Bacillota bacterium
AAGCTGCGAAGCGTACCTCTACTCGACAATCTTTGTCATTTGCTATCGCATTTGCTACATTGATAGTCTTGGTCATGAAAAATAAATAACCGCTCCCTGCCCAAAGGATCAGCGGTTATTTAAATCATTTGATTCTTAAGCCAACCGTTTCCGGTTGCAGCCTGTAGGCTAGCGTATTAAGAGTACGTTAGCCTTTTTCTATTTCTAGTATACTCTTTTTTTTGAAAAATAACAATTAACATTTTAATTCATGCTAGTAAAAAACAAGATGCTACCGCGCAAAGCTACTTCTCTAGCTCTGACCAATCGGCACTTAAATCCAGTGTTTTACGCTATTTCCATTACGTACCCTTACCGCCGTTTCATGGTTTGCTTCCATACAACCATAAAGTGACCCCGTCAAATGATAGTAATTAATATCGATGCCTTTCCCATTATTATTGTACAGTTTTAGAGGGGGGCAATACACCATACTTTTACTTATAGCTAATCCGTAATATCTACCATCACATAACCTATGGTGCTCCAATTTTTTATCAGTTTATAGGAAACATAGCCATACCCACTCAGTCCCCAGCTTGTCCCCCATGAATTAATAAACTTGAAAGCACTTTTTGAATCATTATATCCCACTAAACAAAGAGCATGATAACCCTCTAAAGTTCCGCTGATTGTATCATAAACTTGATTTGACGAAGAAATATTGTCAAAGTCAGAATATACAGGAATTCCCACTACAACTGCATCACCAGCAGCTAGATGAGTTTTTATTTCAGTAGTACTTCCTGCTGTTAACACGCCCCAGCTTTTCGCTTTATACGAAGCAGCTGCCGCCTTCTGTGCAGCGGTAGGCTGAGTAGTATAATCCGTATCCGAATACGGCATTACCGCCAAAGTGCAAACACCCTGGTCCACAATTATCTGCAGGGCATCATCAATATATGCGCCATCATCCGAACCGCCGTTAATCTGGTTATACACATAAGCAGGGCTAAACTGATGAGCTGTAGTAGTTACATCCCACGCTTGGTCGAGTTTTTCCTGGAAGGTCTTATATGCATAAGCTACCGCCCAGGCTGTACAACTACCTTGGTTTCCTTGATCACCAGGTGGCGGAAAGCTACTAGTCAGGTCTACTGATGTAGCGAGACTTATCGATAAACTTGGCTTTTTAGCCTTGGGAAAGGTTTTGATTCTCTCTGCCGATGGCTCCAGGCATCCCATTTTACGCATAAACAAATTACCTCCTCAAAATTCGTATTGCCCCCCTCTAAAACCGCACAAAAAAGCCCCTGTCTTTCGACAGGAGCCCCCCCATAAAATGTACCGCTCTATAAAGTTGGCAAAAGCTTCTTCTAATTCCACCGGAATATAAAATCCCTACTACCATAATACCACCTTTATTAACCCCCGATGTATACTATTCATATCATCTTTAAGGCAACATTGCACTAAAACAGCTTCAGCGCAACATATACACTCCCAATACGATCAGCGTAATAGGCCGCCATCCCCCTCGCTTTCACCATAAAGCTGATCATAGAAGAAGCGCCCCGCCGGGCGCTCGTATCAGAACTTATTTCACATATATAACCTGCCGCTCTTTAATTACTGCGACTTCATAATTTTCGTCACCTTCCAAGACCCCGCACAACCAACCCTCATCGTACTTGTCATCCCACTTTAAAGTAATATCTGTCGCAAATGTGTCCTGCCTATTATATATCAAAATGCTTGGGAAGCTATTAGGGCTTGATTCAAATAACTTTATGGGTAAATCACAAAACGGCCCAATCTTTCTCTCAATAGCTTCAAGTACATTGTTAATCGCATCAATACGCTCAGGCAAACCAGCGCAAACCTTCGGTTTCAACCGTAGTAAAACTTCAAAATAGGCTAGTTTTTGCATTTTTACTAATCACAATCCCTTCAGAAAGTCTCTCCAATAATTCGCCTTCTGAAACGGTTCACCTGCCTTAGAATTTGATTTTGAGTCTATGGTCCTATACACCCACCCTATCATCAGATCCAACATCAACTTAAGAACTTTACAGCGCCTAGCTGAAATGCTCAATGGATATACTTACCTGTCCAATTATGACAGCCTTTGTGTTACAATAGCCATACAGACAACTTCATACATGGTTCAAGTTGTCAGTAGTCATACCTCAAAAAGAAAGGATGATTATTTGAAAAAGTCGTGGGGTATCTATGTAAAGTATGGTAAGATACGTATTACCAAAAGAATTGGCAACATTCTTCGAACCTTAAAACGATACAATAGCCTTGCCAAACGTAAAGCTAATTCTGATATCTGGATTTCAATAATTCCTATATATGACGACTAAAGTTTACATATCACTAGCAGAGACGCGCTCACTTATGAGTGCGTTTCTGTTTATTGTTATAAACGAACCACCCCCATCAGCACAAATTACATACAACGTTCTTACATCTGGAATTGGCAGCTTTGTTTATCACACTCTACAGTCGCCATATTATCGCCCTCCCGAATATAAAAGCCCGACAACATAAGCTGTCAGGCTTTATAATAACCTCGGAGTCTATTTGTTGTTTTTTGTATACTCACCACATAGTTTCGTTGCCATATCATGCATATTAGGATATAAATCATCTGGTACTTTTCCGCAAACCTTAAACACTACATAGCGCGCACATCTTGTGAACAATCCATAACAAAAATTTCCGCGATACATCTTTTCTAACTCTTTATCAACATCACCTTGGATTATTTTCGGGAAAAACGGGCATGTCTCACTTCTCTCGCATATCATAAGATCCCTCCTTTTAAAGAAATTTACCGTATCACCCCAGCTTTGCTGGCTATAACATTTTGCTCCTATTATACATAATTAATATGAATATCTAATGAAGATGTTATGAAAAACTAATTTTTTTGAAAAAATATAGGCCGCCATTGTTAAAACAATACACATTTGGCACATCTTTTTACCTGCTTCCCGTCTTTTACATAACTCTTTCTAAAATATTGACCAGATATAAATTTTGCCTAGTATCTATAAGATACTAGGCAAACCATCTATATAAACCCCCGAAAACGTTCGCTGCCACCCAGTCTTTCTTTTACGATAGCAAATATTTTTCACTTTTTATTGAATTTTTTACAATTATATTAAAATTCAAGTTCTTGGGAACAGACATTTCACCGCTACCAACAAACAAATCATCAAGTTATACTTTCCAACGGTAACCAAGGTTAGCACCCCAAAGTTTGCTAGTCGAACTGCCCCAGGATTTTTCTATATCAAGATAAATCTGGTGGCCGACGGCATCTTCGATGTACCCTATTCCCGTTACTACTTGGCTTCCTTTTAAACTGGAATCAAAAGTAGCTTCATTAACAACAGTCTGGCTGTCTCCGTCAAACTCATGCACCCAGGATAGCTTCCCGTAAACCTGGCGGCTGATGCCCCGGCTGTCTGTCATCTTCTTACCGATTACTCCGCCTAACCTTAGCTGCAATGAATTGGAACTAAGCGATTTGATTGCCAGCCCATTGCTGCTGGTATAATCAGCTTCGCCGGCCCACAATGCCGCCAGTTCGGCCTGCGGTTCAACATAGACCCCATTTCCCCGTTCAATATGTCTGCCAATTTCTGCCGACAGACCAAACCCATTATTATTATATTTGGCGCTGCTGCTTCCTCCGCCATACAGTGACGTGTCAAAGGACTGGTTAAACCGGCTGTATTTGCCGATAAGATCAAAGTAAGCTCCGTTATCTTTAATCCAGCTGCTGTAGCTGCCGACGTAAATGCTGTCAGTATGACCGGTGCCACCGCTGTTAAAAGTATTTTCCGAGGTTGTTTCCCCAACTACAAACCCAACATATCTTTTCCCGCCGTTAAAGGCCGTAGCGTTATCTTTACCTATTTCAACTCCATTCATAGTCTGATAGAAGGTTTGACCACCACTAGGAGTTGCCTTGTATCGGTCTGTATAAGTCCTAGCCCAAATATCACCACTCTGAGAACCTGTTCTTAGGTCACCAAGCCGTTTTTTGATTTCATTCATTTCACCGTACCAGGTTACAGTTGTGTCAGCCGTGTTGGCAATAGCCGCATAGGCCGGGGTGGACGGTTTGTAGGTATTGTAGAGATAATAGTCAGAACCATCAAGACCAGAAGACAAATTTGACCCCAGAGCCACTGCATAGCGATACGCACCTAAGTCCCCGCCGCCAGTAAATGTAGCGGTATTTGTTGCAGATTCGTCTAGGTCGACCACCTTGACATCATCGCTGAGGGTAGATGAGCTGTTTTGTCCGGTAAAGTACAGAGTATATCTGCCGCTTGCGGTGCCGCCAACAGTAATAAGGTTAGCTTTAGCTGTGCTGAGGTCAACATTCATATTGAAGATACC
>JAGGAA010000191.1 GCA_017889675.1 Bacillota bacterium
AGCATAGGGTTCTTTATACGACTCTGGCAGGTAGTTCAGATACAGGTTAGCCTCAGCCAAACCAGTAATTACACCCATTACGCCAGAAATGGTACTCATACCATTTGGTAAAAAATTGGGTACATAAGCGGTGTCTTCTTGCGCAATAAGTTCCTTCATGCCACCTGCAATAGTAAGGCTGCTATACTGAGGTAGTAAAGGCCAATTGGCATAACTTTCGGCAATGATGAGAAATACCTGTTTGGGCGGCACAGATGTTCCCACTGCTACCTTTTTACGTAAAAAATCGTCCAAATTCACCGAATTCACTGGAGTCCCTGCCAGATAATTGCCATAATCATTCAACCGTGCCGGCTCCATATCCAGGCCGGTAGAGGAACAGACCCGTTCATGTAATACATAAGCCCGGTACAATGCCTGCACATCATCCAAGATAGCTTCATTTAGCAACTGGTCTTTAGTAACCCCAGAATTTTCCCAGTCTATGTTATAGGCATAGGTCATTGTCCCACCAAAACGAATGAAAATGGCTAAATAAAAAATGACCAAAAGTAGGGCCGCACGCAGAACAATATTTTGATACCATTTGGATAAGCGGGGAAATCTAAAGGTTTTAACAGCCAACCACCGCCGCAATAGTTTGCATAATACAAATGCTGTCACACTCGCCATAAGAATTCTAACAGGCAAATTGTACTGCTCAACAATAATACGGGATCCGCGCATGAAATAAAAAACTGAGCAGGGTAACGTAAATAACTCCCAGATAGAAGCGAATATGGCTGAGTCTTTTCCAGGGAAGAAGCAAGCGAAAACCCGTACAGCAAACAAGTGGCACCATTACCAACAGTCCAGCGCTTTTTAAACTGATTCTAAACCCATAATATAAGGCTGCGCCAATGTCGCTCACTGTTACAGCTTCACTCAGAAAGGAATGCAGCACAATGATAAAACCCATGCGAAACAGGCAGAATACTCCTAGTATAAAAATAAAGAGTTTGCAATCTTGCTGCAACTCAACATAGAATTCGTCCCAGCTAACCAGTTTTATGATAAACCCAACCTTTCCCACCATAAAGCAAACTATTGATTTAACTAAAGTTAAAGTCTCGGTAAATTTCTACTTTATTTGCTAAAATCCTGCTACAATCAGCAAAGTTTTTTATCTAAGATACTGTCTTACGTTGAGTCAATGGAATACAAGGCGAGGGGTTTTACTTTTGGCATTGCCCCAAATTACGGATGTTGCCGGGATACCACTTTGGAGACACAATTTCTGGAATTGCAAAACCTGATCCCTTGCAATTACGATACCGTTAACCCCTTTGCGTACTTTGAATACTTTGAGTACTTTGCGGTAACAATCCTTAAGATAGGTTTGGTTTTTGGCTACGGGGTTAAGTTTGTTCAACCACAAAAGACACAATGAGCTCAAAGGGTTACGAACGGTGAAGGGGTTTACTTTTGGCATTGCCCCAAAAGTAACAAAAGGTCTAGGCCCTAAGCCTCCAAAAGCTGAAAAGCCGGGCGGTATTCCTAAAATCCGTAAACTCGCTGCGCTCAGACAGTACGGATTTCTTTACGGAATACCGCCCGGCTTTTCTCCTACGGAGCGCTTTTTCCGGCAAAGGCCGCGGGGGTACGGGGGTACGGGGGTACGGGGGTACGGGGATACCACTTTGGAGACACAATTTCTGGAATTGCAAGACCTGATCCCTTGCAATTACGATACCGTTAACCCTTTGCGTACTTTGAGTACTTTGCGGTAACACCACAAAGGACACAATGAGCGCAACCGGACGATATTTTTAAAATTAGCTAATCAGCCATAAACTGTCACGGTTGTTATCCTCGATTTTTGCAGACAATAACAAATAAATAATTAAACTTTGGCATAGAAAGGAGCACATTATGAAGCACACCAGCCGTAGAAAAAATGCTAAACGCAAGTACAAACGTCTAGTGATTGCCCTTGCCGGTGCTGCTGTTATCACCTCGGCTTTGCTGCCCGGACTCCCCTTCTCCAAGGCTCATGCCGCAGAAAACACGACAATCTCGGCACCGTCGCCTGATACTGCGACTAGTCCTCCCACGGAAGGCCAGCACGCCGATACCAAGGGTACCACAGAAACTACTGAAGAAAATGCCAAAAATCGTGACCGTGATCAAGAACGCCATGCTGAACAGCAGTCTACCTCACCACTAGCCGCTGTTAAGGCAGCGGCGACTGCCTATGGCTTTGATGCCAAGCAGGACAGTTTTTCACTACAATGGCAAAGTTCGACAGAAGCTGTGGTCATGGTTCGCACAGACAATGGCAAAACCTTCAAAGTTCGTCTAAGCATGGCAGCTGGCAACTGGAAAATTGATAACGTGACAACAGTCATTACCGGCGGCCATGGTGATGATGTTATCCATTTAAGTGATCCGGTCGATGTTGTAAAGGCCAATGCGGCTACTTTCGGCTTTGATACTTCCAATGATAGGTTCACTTTATTGTCAATAACTGGCAGCAAAGCCATTGTCCAAGTAAAAACCAGTGGTCAAACCTTCAAAGTTGATCTGGAAAAAGGCGGCGACAAATGGATTGTCACTACAATTCGCGGCATCGGCAACAGCAACTATCCTGCCACTTATCGTCCAGCCAGTCTTTACGGCTATCGGACACTGGGAGCGGTAACAACTATTCCTGCGCAAACATTGTATAGTAACACTACCTTTACCGATTGGACATGGCACGAAAGTAACTACCCCGCAGATATGCAAGTCGGCATTCTGCTCTCCAAACCTGAATCAGCTGCTATTGCAGACATTCCGGCTATCATTGTCGATAAGGTGGAACCTATTGATTTTGAACGGCAACTTGTACTCTACACCCATATCGGCTCTGTGGATAGCAAAGGCTATGGTATTGGCATTGAAAAGGTTGTACAAACAGGCAATAACCTGACTGTCACCATCAGAATGAAAAGTCCGCTGGAAAACCACCGACTAGCGCCAACTAAAACCAATGACGTTATTCCCCTTGACCGCTTGACATTAAACTTTGACAATCCTATTCATATTCAATTTGTAGACCAAAATGGCACTACCTTGAGTAACTATACCTTATATAAGAAGTAGTAGCTGAAACACATAAACGAGATTGCCTACGTTTGTTCACAATGACTCCAGACAGGATACGTCCCTCTTTCTGGTGATCATTACGAACAAATTGAAGCAATCTCGTTCTATTTACAGTACAGCTCAAAAACAGCCGTTTACCGCCACAAAGCCTGACGGTCATGCCCATATTGAAATTCAAATTGTAGGATAGCCGCAGCAATCGTCTTGGTATCACGCATTTGCCCCCACAGGCGTTCCAGCAATAGAGACGTTTTTTCAAAGCCATAAATATAGAAGGGTTTTCTAAAGATAAAGCTGACTAAAAAATTTTCCAGCAAGTAATCCCCCGGACCAGTTACCACTAAGCTCCGGCACTGCAAAATATCAATAAAATGAGTTTCCAATTCAAAATAGTAGTGCAACGGTTCCCATGGTGACTGCTGCTGAGGATAAATTTCGACAGCATAGTTATTCTCCGGGAATGCCATTGGCTGTTGGTCGGCTTTGATAATAGCCAGCGGTTCCTCTCTGTCAGCCAGCTTCAATACGGCCGGACAACTGAAACTCAGCGTCAGTTCAATGCCTCGTGAGGTACTCATCGGGTAACGTGGATAGGTCTGGCAAACCGCGTCCAAATGACTGTGACCAGCTTCCTTATGCAACCGACAGCGATTGTTAGTATCCAAAAACCAACAGCCACCCCTGTCCTGTTTGGCAATATAGGCATATTCACCATACCCTGCAGCCTCTTTTAGCCTGATAAAAGCCTGGTCAAACTCAGCCTTACGTCCAGTGCTGGTAAACAACGCTTCATTGCGGCGATAGCTGGTTTCATCCATGGTTACCTGCCAGGAATTGCGGCAACAAGTACCGCACATTTCACAAGTGAACTGTGTGCATAGATCTAGATAAATGTACGTAAAAACACCTTCTTACTTAGAAACAATTCACAGAAATAGCAATAGAAAACAGACAAGGTTAGTGTTTTTTTGAAACACATAACCCTAGTCTCTTTAATTACTATGATACTCTTTCCTTTCATGCAAGACAAGTCCCTGTCCCTATACCAACTATTATCAGGTCAGGCTTGTGTTATTTGTCTATGCGCGCCATCTCTTTCGCACACCCCATCAAGTGTTTTCCTGTACATCAACCAGTACCTGAGTAAAAGCCCCATATAGTGTAATACTAACGTATGCAGGTTGTTTTAGGTGGTGTATGTTAATGAAAGAGCAAAAACATCTACACATAAATAAGTTATCGACTGTAATGCCGGAAACTTCGCATGCCACGGCTGGGAAAAAACTCTATGTTCTTAGACAACTACTTATAAAAAGTGAGAAAGTCACAGACGAAATATCGCAGATTATTGCAAAACTTAGACATGTAAAAGTTGCAGCCGTCTTTACAGCCGTAGCAGCCAATAAAACTTGTTTGAAGGAGGCATTGAAACATAGTGGCGACATTACGTTTAATGAATTTACTACCTTTTCAAGCGTAAAAGTCTTGATAGTATATATTGACGGATTAGTAAATAAGGAACTATTGGGACGAGACGTTATAAATTCATTTATTATGAAATCGAAAGAACTACAAGCAGATGCGCTGCTTAATCCGAAAATTTTGAAAAACTTAATTGCGGTAGCAGACGTGACAGAAACCAAAATAATGTCTACGGTTATTGATGATGTATTAAATGGTAACACGGTTCTGTTTGTCGATGGAGTAGCTACGGCCCTGCTCATTGATTCCAAAGGATGGGAAAAACGTGCGGTAGCTGAGCCTGATACCGAGTCAGTTATTCGGGGACCCCGTGAAGGTTTTATTGAAAATATCAGAACAAATACTAGCTTATTGCGGCGGAAGATAAAAAACCCCAACCTGGTATTTGAAAATCTTAACCTTGGCAAGCAGACCAAAACCAATGTTGCTATCGCTTATATTGATGGCATTGCGAACCAGGCAGTACTGGGGGAAGTGAGAAGACGGCTAAATAAGATTGATACCGATTCGATACTAGAAACAGGTTACATTGAGCAGTTTATCGAAGATAGTCCGTTCTCGCCACTGGCGACTATTACCAATACCCAAAAACCCGATATTCTGGCGGCGAAACTACTCGAAGGCCGGGTAGGCATATTTTGTGATGGGACTCCGCATGTACTCACTGTACCCCACTTGCTTATCGAGACACTGCAAACCAGTGAGGATTATTACATGCGGCCATTCATGGCATCAATGTGGAGAATATTCCGACTTACAGCGCTTTTCTTTAGTATCTTTGTACCCGGTTTATATGTCGCGCTTCAGACTTATCATCAGGAAATGATTCCAACAATACTACTATTACGCATGGCTGGCTCAATTTCGGATATACCCTTTCCGGCTGGAGCGGAAATGTTTATCATGGTTGTCTTTTATGAGTTGCTCCGTGAATCAGGCGTCAGACTTCCCCGGGCAGTAGGATCGGCAATCAGTATCATCGGCGCGCTGATTGTCGGCGAAAGCGCGGTAAATGCCGGTCTCGTAAGTGCTCCTGTGGTTATTGTTACTGCCGTTACTGGAGTTGCCGGGTTTATTGTGCCGGCTTTATCAGAAGCTATCATGTTCTTTCGTTTCTTTTTCTTACTTGCAGGCAGCGTAATGGGCCTGTATGGCGTCGTGTGTGGGTTATTCCTCCTTGTGTTTCACGCATTTTCGCTGCGTTCCTTTGGTGTTCCCTATACCTCCTCGTTAGCACCGTCTGATCAAGGCGTACTTATGGATTTTTTTCTTAGATTTCCGCTATGGGCGATGAAAAAAAGGCCGCCAGCTATTGCAAAGGACAACCAACAACGGCGGGGGGAGAACGAATGATCCTACTCAAAAGAATGCTAGCAAGCATCGTAATACTTGTATTAGCGTTATCGCTTACCGGGTGCTGGAATCGTCGCGAGTTAAATACGCTTGGAATTGTCGGCCTGGTAGGGATAGACGCTGATAATGCTGGCATTAAATCTACGTTTGAAATCATTAATCCTAAAAAACCCAGTACAAGTGGTGGCGAACAAGCTGAACCCGTCAAATATGTACAAGCTACCGGCATAACTATTGCAGAAACATTTCGAGAGGCATCGTTGCAGTTTGACCGCAAACTATTCGTAGCGCACGCAAAAGGATTTTTGTTCAGTGAAGAATTTGCCAGAAATGGGTTGGCAGAACATCTTGATATGATTTTACGCGATCATGAGGCGAGAATATCAATGCATTTAGTAATTGTAAAAGATGTTTCTGCTGCCGATGGTATGACCGTTGCCAGTGGAATCAATGTTATTCCTTCCAGCTATCTCGAAGATATACTTAGGCAATATAAAACCCATGCGAAAAGCGTGGATTCCAAAGTTATCGATTTCTTAAAGACATATAACGGCAAAGGTATCAACCCCGTTGTTACAGTACTGCAGAAAGTTAAAAAGGCCAAAATAGGAACAGGAAAAAGTGAAGAATACGAATTGAGCCCTGAAGGAGCAGCCGTGTTTTTAAAGGACCGATTGGTCGGATTTTTGAACGGTAAGGAAACAAGAGGCTACAACTGGGTTATCGGCAAAGTACATAGTGGTATCGTTGTATCCCCTACCCCTAATAGTAACGGGACTACTGCTGTAGAAATATTAACAGCCGAGAGTAAAAATGAGGTCGAAATTAGCGGTAATGATATAAAAATCAAAGTAAAAATCACTATGACCGGTATGCTGGATGAAGAAACCACTAAAGTCGAAATAACAGATCCTGCTGTACTAGCAATGCTAGAACAGGCTACTTCTCAAACCATTAAACAGGAAGTGGAGCATACCTTGCTAAAAGTGCAGACCGAATATAAGTCTGATATTTTTGGCTTTGGACAACTTGTCCATCGCAAATACCCTCAGGAATGGAAGAACATGCAGGATAACTGGGATGAATTGTTCTCACAAGCAACCATTGAAGTGGAAATCCAAACAAAGATAACCAAAACAGGCAAATCAGCAAATCCTGTACCGGAATAAAAAGGGGCCAACAACAAATTGATAGCAAATTTAGAAAAAATATCTCCCATACAAGTCATTCTTTTACTGAGTTTTTGCCGCATAGCTATTGTACTATTATGGTTTAATTTCGCCAACCAGGATGTATGGATTACAGAAATTCTTGCCCTGTTTCACCTTGCAATAATTTCTGCTCCTTTATTATTTTTACGTAAGCAGTTTGCTAATCTGACGCTAATCGAGTATTTACCAATAATAACCGGTAAACTGGTCGGTAAAATACTTGGATCGTTATATATTGTTTTTTTTCTGTTTTTGGCTACCCTTGATTTATCGTTGTTTGATAACATTCTTAAGCCAATAAATTATCCCGAAACTCCGGATTCTGTCATCGTATTACTGGCGTTAATCACTTGTGCTTATGGTGTATATCTGGGCCTGGAATGCATTTGCAGGGCGGCGGAGTTTTTTACCCCGCAAATTTTTGCCATCATTTTCGGTTATGCAGTGCT
>JAGGAA010000192.1 GCA_017889675.1 Bacillota bacterium
AGGCATAACGGCTTTATTATCCTTTTCATCCCAACCACTACTTCAAACCTACGTTGACGCATAATTTCGACAAAGCTGCCAATAGCCGCCGCAATTTCAAAATGTGGCACAACACTCCCCAAGTTAAAGAAGGCTACTATCCCAGCTAATCTGCCTGCAGAAAAGTACCCGTAATAATCGCCAGAACGGCGGCTTAGCCAGTCATTCTCAATACCACATCTAGCAAGATTGCCACTGAGCACCGTCGTTTCCATATAGTTTCGTTCTACATAAGAAGTGACCTCAGGAATGTCACCGCTTGTTAATAACCGAATCATAACTCTCGCCTTCCACAACAACACTCATACAACCCTTATGTGTACTACTCTTCATTATCCCACCTGTTCGCGTAATACCCGTTTCAATATTTTGCCTGTCGGATTTTTAGGCAAAGCCTCCACAACATGAAAATCACGGGGGATTTTATAGGCGGCAATATTGGCTTGAAGATATTCTCGTACAGCCTTTTTGTTAAAACTCTGCCCCTCGGCTAAAACGATGTACGCACGCGCAACCTGACCGCGTAGTTCGTCATCAATCCCAATAACACTGGCTTCAATAATGCTGGGATAAGCATAAAGTAGTTCTTCAATCTCTCGTGGATAGATATTTTCCCCATTGGAGATAATCAAATCCTTCAGGCGATCGACAATAAAAAAATATCCCTCTGAATCCTGATAGGCCAAATCGCCAGTATACAGCCAGCCGTCTTTAAGAGCATTGGCCGTATCAGCAGGCAGATTAAAGTATTCCTTCATGACAATCGGCCCACGCACCACAAGCTCGCCAACCATGCCTGGCGGCAAGGTTTGCCCACTGGAATCGGCCACCCGCACCTCTAGGCCAGGGAGAGCTTTACCAATCGAACAATATTTCGGCTTTGCCGCAGGGTTAAGGGCAACTACCGGCGAAGCTTCGGAAAGACCATATCCTTCAATAATTTTCTGACCATATTTATCGGCAAACTGCTGAGCTACCTTTTCAGGCAAAGATGCTCCGCCTGATATAAAGTATTTAACACCGGCCAAGTCTTGACTCTGTCCTACACGAGCAAGCACATTATACATAGGAGGCACTGCATAGACAACCGTTACTTTGTAGTCTTTAATAGCCGCGATGGTCTCTTTTGGCGCAAAAGCTTCCAATATTGTAATTGACGCCCCACACAGCAGAGAAACAAGCACCGCGCACGTCCAGGAAAAGCAGTGATACATTGGCAGCACACATAATACATTATCTGTAGCAGTCAGCGGCAGCATTTCCCCAAAGGCCGCTGCATCACTGACAAGATTCTTGTGGGTTAACACAGCCCCTTTAGGACTGCCGGTAGTACCTGAAGTATATATAATAACACAAGGCTGATTTTCGTCAAAATCGGCTGCTAGCGCCGGGGCTGCCGAAAACACTTCTTGTTTTAATACTAATTTAAAGTCAGGAATAACAAGTTGGGTAACTTTCTGTGTATAGCCATGTTGGCTAAGCACAGGATCTATCATTAAGCCCTCCATGGTAATGAGGTGGCTCATCATAGCGTCTTTAACAATAAAAGCAATTTCTCTGACAGTTAATTGAAAATTAATAGGGATAACGACAGCCCCCAGGCTGACAATAGCCATATAACAGTAAACAAACTCAACTGAATTTTTGGAAAACAACCCTACATTTTCGCCTGCCCGGATACCTGATGTATAAAAATAATTGCGATATTTCCTTACTTCCTCTTGCAGTTCACCATAAGACACCTTGTCTTTGCCAGCAAAAGCTGGGCTATCTATTTTCCCTTTAAGGATAAGATCATGAACAAACAATAACTGCACCCCTTCCTTTCGTAGTGCTGAAAAACAGCTATAACTGTATAATTATATCCCTCACTGGGAAATTTGTCTATATTAGTATGGCCTGCTTTCAATTATTTAACAACAGCATGCACTAAAAAGAGATTGCTTCACTTTGGCCGCAATTCTAGAAAGAAAAACTTTCTTCTAGCCATTGCAGCCAACTGCGGGCAATCTCATTTATACAATAAAAGCTAATTCAGATACTGATCTTCGCACCTAGGAGATCAACAAAGGCTTTTAACCAAGCTGGATGATTGGGCCAAGCTTGCGCTGTCACCAGATTCCCACTGACAACAACCGGCTCATTTTTCCATTGAGCACCAGCCAATTGGCACTCTGCAGCGCAAGCCGGGTAGGAAGTCACGGTCTTGCCTGCCAACACGTTAGCTGGCGCTAAAAGTTGTGTACCATGACAAATCGCAGCTACTGGTTTGCCAGCAGCAAAGAAATCCTGCACTAACTTGAGCGCTTCATCGTACATCCTGATATATTCAGGAGCACGGCCCCCAGGAACTACCAGCCCAACATAATCTGCGGCGTTGGCGTCTTTGGCTGCAATATCAACTTGAATTCGGTGTCCAGTTAATTCCACATAGGTGTCCAGACCGATAAAGTCATGCACAACCAGTTGAACCATATCACCGGCACTCTTATTAGGTACGGCTACGTCAACCTGATAGCCAAGCATCATCAATGCTTGCTGCGGTACTTTAACCTCATAGTCTTCCGCACAGTCACCAGTCAGTAGAAGAATTTTCTTTGCCATTATCCTTAACCCCCTTACACTTATTATAGGTTAATATTCTATATTAGTAATATTTTTCCTGCTGCATTACACCCCAGCTTCTTGGTTACGCTATGCTCTTTTTAACATAATCATAACCGCGGTTAATCGCTACTTTGTTGGCCTCAATGACTTGAGGTTTTGAAGCAAATTTTTTGGCAAACGCATTAAACAGCACTTCCATTTCTACTGCATCGGTAGCGGCAATAAGCGCGCCCAGTGCTACCATGTTGGCCATTTTAACATTACCCAGCTCAGTCGCGATCTCATTTACCGGCACACGATAGACCTTAATATCCCGCCTTTTAACTTCTTTGTCAATTAATGAACTATTGACAATTAAAACTCCGTTTGTCTGAACGGCAGCTTCAAACTTGTCAAGTGATGGCAGGTTAAGGACAACAGCCGCTGTCGGCGTTTCAACCATCGGTGAACCTGTTGCCCCATCAGTGATAACAACTGAACAATTAGCTGTTCCGCCACGCATCTCAGGACCATAGGAGGGAATCCATGACACATGCTTTTCTTCCAGCATACCAGCATAAGTTAATATCTGTCCCATGAGTAAAACACCCTGGCCGCCAAAACCAGACATAATCATCTCGTGTCTCATTTTGCCACCTCCTGCACGTCTTTATAAACACCCAGCGGATAGTGTTGCACCATGTTTTCTTCCAGCCATTTAACGGCCTCAAGTGGTGTTTTTCCCCAATTGGTTGGGCAGGTTGACAATACTTCGACTAAGCAAAACCCGTGGCCGCTGAGTTGAAGCTCAAATGCTTTTTTGATAGCAGCCTTAGCTTTATTCATATTGGCTGGGGTGTTGACTGCTACCCGCGCAATAAAGGTCGGGCCGTCCAAAGTAGCTAACATCTCTGATACCCGAATAGGCATACCCGCAGTTTCCACTTTACGTCCATAAGGCGATGTAGTAGTTACTTGACCAGCCATGGTAGTGGGTGCCATTTGGCCGCCAGTCATACCATAAATAGCATTATTTACAAAGATAGTCGTTATTTTTTCGCCGCGCGCAGCCGCATGGACGATTTCCGCACAGCCAATCGCTGCCAAATCACCATCACCCTGATAGGTAAATACGGCAGCGTCAGGGTGCACCCGTTTGACACCAGTAGCTACAGCCGGTGCACGACCATGCGCAGCTTCTAACATATCAACATCAAAGTAATCATACGCAAGCACCGAACACCCTACTGGTGCAATCCCAATTGTTTTTTCCTGAATACCCAATTCATCAATTACCTCAGCTACTAATCGATGAATAATACCATGATGACAGCCTGGACAATAGTGAGTAGGCACGTCAAGTAACGCTTTCGGTCTAGAGAATAACACTTCTGCCATTGTTATTTGCCCTCCTTGCCATCTAAAATCTTGATAATCTCCTGGTAAACCTCCATTGGGGTCATTATCATGCCACCGGTACGACCATAGAAATGCACTGGTTTAGCGTCGTGCGTAGCCAAACGTACATCTTCAATCATTTGTCCCGCGCTTAGCTCCAGCGTTAAAAAAGCCTTGGTTGTTTTTGCTAGCCGGGCAAACGGCGGCTCAGGGAATGGCCACAGCGAGATGGGACGTAACAAGCCTACCTTTTTACCATTTTCTCTGGCTATATCAAGGGCCGACTGCGCAATACGCGCCGTAATTCCGTAAGCAACAAGTATAAGTTCCGCATCTTCAGTATAAATTTCTTCCCA
>JAGGAA010000193.1 GCA_017889675.1 Bacillota bacterium
CACGAAATGGTGGATGCGCTGACCACCGCGCTTGATGCTAAAAACTCATATATGTGCGGACATTCTGAGCGAGTGGCGATGCTATCGCTGTTGTTGGCAAGCAGCATGGGGTTATCGGCCTCAGAGCAGACAAGGATTCATATTGGCGCACATCTGCACGATATTGGGAAAATAGGTATCCCTGACGTAATTCTTAATAAACAGGGCAAGCTGACAGCTGATGAGTTTGGCATCATCTGTCAGCATCCGGCAATTGGTGATAATATTGTGGGTAAACTCAAGCTGTTTCATTCAGTCGCCGATATTGTTCGTCATCATCATGAACGATTTGACGGTAAGGGTTATCCTGATGGCTTGCAAGGTCAGGAGATATCATTAGGAGCGAGAATTGTAGCTGTAGCTGATGCATTTGATGCAATGACCAGTACGAGGGCTTATCGTACTGCATTCACGCTTAGTCAGGCGATAGAGGAAACAAAGCGCTGTCAGGGCACTCAATTTGATCCAAATATAGTAGCGATATTGGTCGAGTTGGCCGTGCAGAATAAACTTCTTAGCAATGGCGGCGGAGAAAGGGACAGCCTGGTAGCTACGGCGTAAAAGTGAGACTTCGCTTTAGGTGGGAGGGGTGATCGGACATAGTAGCTCTTAACTCTTGCTTGTAGAAGTGTGCGGCTTAGAAAAATTGTGACATCGATAAATTTAAAAAGTGAGATTGTCAAGTAAATTGTGGCAATCTCACTCTTTTGAAATAGGGAATTCGTATAATGGCAGGTCTGTGGATTTGCATTTGGATTCATTATTATATATGCCGGGGGTGGGCAAGTAAAAAAGCCTGTTAATAAGACCCAAATAGCTATTCCAGCGGCAGCAATACTGTAATTAGCGTGCCTTGCCCAACTGTGCTGACTACCCGGATACTGCTATTATGCTGTTCGGCAATCCAGCTGGCAATGGATAAGCCAAGCCCGGTTCCACCGGTGGTTTTAGTGCGGGATTTATCTATGCGATAAAACCGGTCAAAAATTTTGGTTTGCTCCTCAGATGGTATGCCGATACCATTGTCCTGAACAGTGATGGCGAGCTGAGCGCCCTGGTGCTCAGACGCGACGCAGATAGTTCCCCCGGCTGGCGTATACTTTACACTGTTTTCCAGAAAAATCCGGAGCATTTGTTTAATCAAGGCGCCATCGGCCTCGATGGTGACTGGTTCATTAGTTGCTAGTTCAACCTGATGCTCAGGGGCGATTAGCCTAGTCTCGCGCACAACTTCGTCAATAAGCTGCTCCATTGCGAGCGGCTTTTTATTTAGTAGCTGCTTACCTTGGTCAGTGCGGGCTAAAAACAGCAATTTTTCCAGTAAGGTCTGCATGCTGACAGTTTCTGATTTTATAGCGCTGATACCCTCTGTTAGTGTGGCCTCATCTTGTTTACCCCAGCGGTCTAGCATATCAGCATAGCCTCTGATCACGGTTATGGGGGTACGCAGTTCATGAGAAGCATCGCTGACAAATCGACGCTGCTGCTCAAAGGCGGTTTGAATCCGGTTTAACATATGGTTAAAGGTGGTGGCTAGTTCGGACAGTTCGTCCCCTGCTTGGCTCACGATAAGCCGCTTTTCCAGGTTGTCGACTTCAATTTGTTTAGCGGCTTCAGTCATATCGCGGACAGGACGCAGGATTTTGCGGCTGATATACAGACCGGCAGCAATGGCGATTGCCAAGCCAAGTAAGCTTGTTCCGGTCAAACTGGCGGCGAGAATGCGGAGAAAGTGATACTCAGCCGAGAGTGGTCTTATAAACTGAAAAGTGTAGGAGTGGTCGCCAGTCCACACTAGCTTCTCTCCATAAACGTCATCTTCAGTATGAAATTTATGAAAATCTCTTTTCTTATCTGGCGGCTTGTTCTGATGGGACGACTGTTCATGCTTAGAATTCCGCAAATAGGGCGCGCTGTCTAAGAGCAAGCGGCCATTTTCATCAAATACCCGCAATAGTACGCCTGCGGACAACAAATCCTGAGTTAACAGCTGCTGATCGACTGGATTGCCTGTTGCCAGATACTGGATAACATTGTATTGACTGGCATCAAGGTCTTTTTGCACTTGGGTGTCAAGAAAAAATTTTACTCCGCCAATTGTTAGTAAACTGGTCAGGAGGAGGATGCAAAACAAAATTACAGCATAAATAAACGTTAATTTTACTGATACTGGCAATTTAGTTACAAGGTGTTTACTCTTTGACCACATAACCTACTCCTCGAACGGTGTGAATATATTTTTGTCCGAACTGTTCGTCTAGTTTAGTGCGTAAATAGCGGATATAGACATCCACCACATTGGTGTCGCCAGTATAATCATAACCCCAGACTTCTTGGAGGATACGTTCGCGGGTTAGGACAATGTGCTTATTACGGATCAGATATTCCAGCAAATCATATTCTTTCTTGGTTAGCGATACCGGTTGGCTGCTGACTTCAGCTTCGTAGCGCATTGGATATAAGGTGAGATCGCCAAGTGTGAGTGCGTCGTTTGCCAATTCGGTATGCGCTTCCTTGCTTTTACGGAGTGCAGTCCGGATACGGGCGAACAGCTCTTGGATAGCAAAGGGTTTGGTTAAGTAATCATCGGCGCCGATATCTAACCCTAGGACTTTATCTTCAATCGCATCTTTGGCAGTGACCATAATGATCGGTATCTCAGATAACTCCCGGACACGTTTGCATATTTCCATGCCGTCAAGTTCGGGCAGCATGACATCAAGTAATACCAAAGCAAAATCCTCCTGAACTATCCGGTCCAGCGCTCGGCGGCCAGTGGCTTCAATCAGCGTCTGGTAGCCCTCATGCTCTAATTCTAGTTGGAGAAACCGGGCAATTTTGAACTCGTCTTCAACAATTAAAATTCGTTTGTTTATTGGCATACGTAGGCACCTCCTTCATATATCAAACCATGTTTGCTGCTAAAAGAAAAGAGCAATACGCTATTTCTAATCGTATTTTAATCTTACTCTAATGGGTGTGTAATTTTGATTCGTTATTCTATATTCAGAGCACAACACGAAAGGGGATTACGATCATGAGTAAAGAATGTTTTGGTGCGATAAAGGATACTTTACAACAACACAAAAAGAAAATAGGAGGCGTGATGGTTGCGTTAGCGCTGGTGGCAGTGATGTCTGCTGGGGCACATGCCATGTTTCGCGTCCAGGGTGTGGTGACGGCGGTTGATAATAATAATATCACAGTAGCCAATTTCTTCCGGAGTCAAACAATTGACTTAAGCGGTGCATCGGTTAATATTGATGGCATTAAGCCAGGCGACAAGATTAGGATTCAGAAAAATCTCCAGGGTAATGTCTTATATGTTACCAGCTTTGTTCCCGGGCAAAAGCCTGGTTTTGGGCCAGCGCAAGGGTGGGGACATGGGGACAGTCATGAGCGTGAACAGGGGCGCAGGCATGAAGACGGCCGTCGCTAAACTGCAGCCAAGCCAGGTGTTGTCAAGCCGCTGGCAAACACCTGGGATATTGGCTGCAACGGTAATCGGTTTGCTGGTTGTAGTGTTAGCCTTTACGATAGATCCCGAATTAACCGGAAAATATGTTAAGGTGTACGGTTCGGTTGCGGGTAAGTTGTCGGTTTTTGCACTTCTATTGCTGCCTTTTTTACTGCTGCAAAGACGAAGGTTGACAGTACGCTACGCATTGCTTGGCAGTATAACCCGGTTTTTACGTAAGTGGCATATTCCGGCAGCAATTTTAGTATTAGGCTGTACTATTGCCCATATGTATTTAGCTGTTGCCAATGGTTTTGTAATAAACTTTCGCAATGTTACCGGAATACTTGCTTTGGTTATCATGGCAGGAGTTTATGGCTCCGGCCTGGTTATTCCTAAGGCGAATTGGCGGAAACTCCATATTGTTTCTGGTGTGGCGTTTGCTGGAGTATTATTATTGCATATGGCAAAATAATATTACAAAAGGGCGTTTAGCTTTGCCACGGTTAGTGGTAGCTGTCATTGGTGGGGCGTTAGGCTTAGGACAGGGGATATATATGTCTTGGGAAAAGTACTGTTTTCAAATAAGGTATGCGACTGAAATAAACGGGCCTGCCAGGATATAAGTGGCAGGCCTTTGATATATTGCAGTAAAGAAGTTACAGGCAGATAACTATAAGCTGAATTTCATATTGATTTTGAGTGCAGCAGCCAGTTCGCGAATAGGAACCAGCAACTGCCCATTTTGTTGATAAGGCGCCTGCGGCAAGGCCAAAAATTTGTTGTTAATAGTCATAGTTGCTTGATTGGCGGTCAGGATAGCTGTATTTTGACCAACAGTAAAGGTAACGGTATCACCAATTTGTTCAATGCTGGCG
>JAGGAA010000380.1 GCA_017889675.1 Bacillota bacterium
AGAAGACAAAGCTACAGCTGAACAGAAAGCTCTGATCAATAAACTGGCGCAGGAATTTGCCGGTGAACTTCAAGGGCTCGGCGTCCGTGTACAGAGACTGGAAGACGGTGCTAAGAGAATTGTACTTCAGGGCAATGCTATGTTCAGGTACGATCAAGAAACTGGCAAACCTGCAGGTAGCACTGCTTATGCGAATCAGAAAAACATGAATCTGGATCTTTTAGCCACCTATAATCAAGGTGATGGCTGGGCTGTTACGTACGAAAGTGAATGGACACGAAAATATGATGATCCCAGTTATTCAAATGCCGAAATGTTATCAACCCAACACGAGCAACAATATATTACTTCGGGAAAACATTTTATGGTTGGTAAACACAAGTATGCCCCTGGCTATGGCTTAGCATTGAATGGAAGTATTCAGGGAGTTCAGTACATGATCGGTGATGATAACCTGGCAGCGATTCTAAATATGGCACATACCAGTGACACTGCGAGAATTAATGGAACGGCAAATGCTTATGCTGATCTTAGGACCGCAGAACTTGTTTGGGCGGTAAATTCTAATACTCATCTCAGGGCGGACTATGAGCGGGTTGAAAATGTAAAGAATTATACCGGTTATACGAAGTATTCTGGTATTGGCGGTGATACTCAATTTGGGGATATAAAATTAATAGCAGCGGCTTCTAAAGTGGATTTGGATACAGATACTAACTATGATGCAAAAGCTTATTTGGCTAAAATTCAGTTCAAAGAAGCGGATAAAGATGTAGCTCACTCCAGTGATTTGTTTATTGCTTATAGTAAATTGCCAGTAGCTAATACCTTAGATCAGGGGGATGAATATACCACATCTACTGTTTCGGCTCACCGCGATAACTATTTTACTAACTTCAAAGGAACGCAGATAGGTTTCCACTATGTACCGATGAAGAATACTTTGGTTACGGTTTGGTATATGACCGGAAAAACCATTGAGGGTGACACCACCTATGGTTTAGCAGCCGGTGATAATGTTAAGATTGTTCGGGCGCAGGCTCAGTTCTTTTTCTAGTAAGGAAATTCAGAACATGGTTAACGAAAAAGTAGAACTGAGGAGGCAGTTATGAACAAAAGACTAGTAGTTGTTTTAGCGCTAGTACTGGCAATCGTATTTGCCGGAACTGCGTTTGCGGCCACCAATCCTTTTGTCGATGTGCCAAAAGGACACTGGGCGTACGACGCTGTATCCAGACTCGCTCAAGATGGAGTCATCATGGGCGACAGCGCTACCGTATTCAATGGCGGAAAAGTAGTAACCCGCTATGAAATGGCCAAAGTCGTGGCGAACGCCGTGTCCAAAATGGACAAGGCCAATGCCGAAGACCAGGCGTTGATTGAAAAACTAAGTAAAGAATTCGCCGAAGAACTGGCGAACTTAAACGTTAGAGTTACCCTTATGATGATGTAATCCGTGGCGGTTTTAAATTTGTCAGCTTTATTGATTATGATTTAGGTGATGGTTGGAGATTTACGCATGTCGGGGAATTTGATCGCGGTATGCAAAAAGGTGATCAATCAAACGGCAACCGAGATAACTCTAAAACCATGGATATAAGCGGCAAAATTGATGGTATTGGTGTGCATTTTGGGAAATTCCACTATATGGATAGTGCATCAGGCTTTGTATTTGCTGATGAGATTTCCGGTGCAGGTTTTAATTTTGGAAACAAAGTAAAAGTTACAGCCAATCTTGGCTGGATCAATACGGCAGATTGCCTAGCTATCCCTGGGTTTAGTCATGATCCGCTATATGGTTTCTGGATGATGAAACTCTTAACCGGGGACAGCCGATATGATGGAAAAGGTCCGAAGTACGGAGTGGTAGATGTTTCGTATCCGTTATCGCCAGCAACGAATGTATCCTATGTATATCATCATTTAAGCAAAGCGGAGTGTACCACCCGTCATATCAATGAAATTGGTTTTGACACAAAATTGAATTCCAACTTGGTTTTAAAAGTAGCCGGATCAAGGTCAAGCTGGGAAGAAGATAACAAAGGTTATTTCTTTGGATTATTATATGGTCGTGCTGATTTCTTCCGTCCTGGTTCTTGGGAAGCGTACGTCAACTATTCTCGGACAGATGCAACTGCATCGATAGCTAATTTCTGGGATGCCGAAGATGGATGGCTTGGATCGCAGGGGGTAACCATAGGTGGAACCTATACTTTACGTCCTAAAGTGCAACTGGAAACCAAATATATTATTCAGCATGCTACGACCGAAGGGGAAGACTGGCATGACAAGTTTTTCCGGATACAGCTTAACTTTATGTTGATGTAATGGCTTTGCGTAAAATAAAACCTAAGGAGAGAAAACGATGAAAAAAAGTTTAGTCGTAATGTTGACGCTTATATTCATACTGGGCATTGCCGGCACAGCGTTGGCCGCCAATCCCTTTAGTGATGTTCCGGCGGGACATTGGGCGTACAGTGCGGTAAATAAATTGGCTACGGCCGGTATCGTTGACGGTATGGGCGACGGCACCTTTAAAGGCGATAAAACTCTGACTCGTTATGAAATGGCAACGTTTGTAGCCCGGGCTATGGCGAAAGAAGACAAAGCTACAGCTGAACAGAAAGCTCTGATCAATAAACTGGCGCAGGAATTTGCCGGTGAACTTCAAGGGCTCGGCGTCCGTGTACAGAGACT
>JAGGAA010000194.1 GCA_017889675.1 Bacillota bacterium
GAAAGCCAACACCGCCGCGCCCGAGTACAGTGGTTTACCTTGTTTAAGTGTGAAAAACAAGAAGAAATCCCCTACCAAGTGGTAAGGGACTTTGATAAGAGGGATCTAAGCTACCCACCACAGTTTAGCTGTGAATCTTGTGGTGGGGTAATGCATCCACGTTACTACAAAGGGGTTCATGGATTTGAGTACCGAATTTTGGATGTACTCGAAGCCAAAGGACAGCGCTAGCGGTTTTTCTTATTGAATTAGCAAGATGGAGTCGCAAGCGGGAGCGAAAATGTAAAGGTAGTTCCTTCGTGAAGCTGGCTTTCAACCCAGATTTGGCCATTGTGAGCAGTAACAATCTCTTTAGCTATGGCCAGTCCTAGTCCAGAACCACTGTGTTTGCGGCTATCGCTACGATGGGGACTTTGGTAATAGCGATTAAAAACAAACGGCAGATCTTCTTCGGCAATGCCATTGCCGGTATCCTGTACAAAAAACAAAGCAGCAATTTTTTTGGGGGCGCTTGGAAAGCGGCGAAAGCGAACTCCGATATAAATTGTTCCACCAGGCATGGTGTGGCGGATAGAATTAGTTAGCAGATTTAAAAATACCCGTTCAATTCGGTCAGGATCAGCATAAATGGTGTCGTCTTTAGGACATAACTGAGGTTCGGAGTCGGGTGAAATAAATTTGACTGACAGATTGGCATTTTGGGTATCTGTCTCATATTTTTCATAGATACTTTTGGCAAGATTAGTTGCCGAAATTGGCTGAATTCGCAGTGAAAGCTGACCTGACTCAAGCTGGTTGAGGTCAAAAAGTTCTTGTATTAGCCGGTTAAGCCTGAGCACGCGGGCATGTATCAGATTTAGATATTTTAGTTGATCTTCGGGCGTAGAAGCTATCCCATCAAGCAGCGTTTCTGTATAACCCTGAATGAGGGTAATAGGAGTACGTAAATCATGAGATATATTGGCAATTAAGTTGCGGCGGGCGGCATGACTGCGTTCCAGGGCTGCTGTACGTTCGGTGACTAACATTTCTAATTGCGAATTTATATCCTGCAGATGCTCGTTTAGTAGATCATGTTCCTTAAGCATGATTTCTAACGCCTGGATTTTTTTAGCATCTTGCTGGGTCGAGGATGAATTGTGAGCAACTGTTACCTGACGAAGTCTGTCCGATTCTTGCTTAGCATGTGATTTATAGGGAAAGGAGAACGCAAGAGTGCCTTTGCTGGATTCTATGATTCCGGTATACAGGTGTCTGGCCAGGGTGAACAGTATTCGGGTAAAGAATAGTCCGGTGACAAGTATGCCGGCCATAAAGGCTGTAAGCCAATAATATCCTGTCCATACGCTCCAAACGCCTAGTACCACCAGCGCAGTAATAGCGATAGTAACAAACACAAATCGTGAAGAAGTGTCTGCTTCGTTCATGATTAATCACCACCACACTCGAATTTATCCACAGGATGGAAGGAGAGGTTGTTGTCAATCAACAGGGACTGTAAAACTTTCGAGGGCACCCAAAATTTCATTTTTACGGGAACGAACGGCTTCCCGGCCGGTTGCAATAATGTCCGCAAGCCCTTTATCGGAAAAGAACTCTGCAGTGTACCCAAAATGAACATTAATTAATATCATTTCATGGTGATGCAGAGAAATTGCGAGAGCTGTTTGACTTCGTTCACCAGTGGTCAGAACCTTGTTAATAAATTGCCAATAGTGATCGAAAAAGTGAGTGGGTTCTTGTTTTGGATGGTTGTCAAATGACATAGCAATGATAATATCCATATTATGTCGTACTGCTTCCATAACTGGAAGCGCAGAAATATAGGAACCGTCCACAAGCAGTTGGTTATCGACTGCAAGGGGCGGTAAGAAAGGAAATTGAGCAGTTGTAGCATACACAGCATTGGCTGCCTGTCCCCGATTTAGTGCTATTCCCAGTCCTGAACGAATATCTGTTGTTTGTAATATCGTACGCGGATGAAACTCTTCTAGGCGGCGTTCTTTAAAGATAGTTTGGCAAACCGATAACAATCTATGAGGCCGTAAAATGGCGGCTGTAGGACTAAATTGGCCAAAAGGCAACCCGAGAATATCTAAAATTGTACGATAATCTAGGCGGGAGAATAGCTTGGGGTTCCAAAACTCCCGTCCACAGGATTTCATCTCATCTGGTGTGAAACCAGCTCCGCGTAGTGCCGCCATAATTCCGCCGCCACTACACCCGACTAATAAATCAATGGGCAGGTTGGCTTCGTCCAAAAATTCAAATAAACCTATTGCGGCCAATGCCCGCCAGCCGCCTCCACCTAAAACAACGCCAATTTTGGGGCGTCGGTTAGCGGAATGTTGGTTTGTATCTGTCATAGTCAATACCACCACCTGCAATTAGTGATTACCAGTGCTACTATTTGTTATATACTTAGTATAAGCGTTTATTGCTGTCCTGCGGTTAAAGGTTTTATAAAGAAAGATTTAGCTTTCGGATAAAGTTGGGTTAAAGCGGTACCCGGCACCACGTACGGTAAGAATATACTCGTTGCTATCAGGAAATATCTCTAATTTTCTGCGCAGGTTGCTGATATGAACCATCACGGTTCGGACATCATCTAACCCTTGTGCGTGCCAAACCAGCTCATAAAGCTGTTCAGTGCTGAAAACCCGGTGTCGGTTTTGCGCAAGCAGGTACAATAGCTTAAACTCAATAGTGGAAAGGGGTACTTCTGTATTTCGAATCCGGACGCTATGGGCTAGCAGGTCAATCACTAGATCGGCAAAACATAGTTGCTGCTGATTTTCCGCAGCAACTGAAGGGCTGGCGGTTGCTCGTTTACGACGTAAGCGGGCTTCTACCCGTGCTGTAAGTTCACTTGGGCTGAAAGGTTTGGTCACATAATCATCACCAAGATGTAAGCCTTGTACAATAGTTTCCTCTTCGTTGCGGCAGCTAAGAAATATCACCGGAATATCACTCAAGCCCAGGTCAGCAAGTTTGGCAGTGACCTGGAACCCGTTTATATCTGGTAGAACGATATCAAGGACGATCAGGTCTGGTCGTTTATGGACAGCTAAATTAATGGCCATCTCACCAGTGGTTGCCCGGACAACCTGATAGCCTGCTTTATTTAGGTATAGTTCAATAATGTCAATGATTTCTGTTTCATCATCTACGACTAGAATGTTGGCTAAGGCCAAGCCTCACACCTCCTTGCTTAGTAGTGATTTCTGCGTGAGGAAGAATAATCCTCTCAATTTATTACATAAGATGAGCGATTTGGAGTAATTTTTAAAAAAACTTTAGGTTTTGATTTTACCAGGGTGATATAATGGAAATAGATTAGCCATTTTTACACATAAAAGTCGATATTGTGCAGCAAAGAAATTTGTTGTACAGTTTACATGTAAAGATGTAACGATAGATATGTCAGCATTTTGAGGTGAAAAATTTGGAAGAAACGAAAATTAGTACACTCCACGGTTTATTTGCAGCGCAAGCTAAAAAAACTCCTAACCAGATTGCGGTAATAGCTGGCTCAGAACAACTGAGTTACCACGAGCTGGAAGTCAGAGCTTCTCAAGTGGCCAGATTATTGCAACAGCACGGGGTAGGACCTGCTGCTATTGTTGGGATTATGCTTAGGCGGTCAATACATATTCTGATTGCCATGCTAGGAATACTTAAAGCCGGGGCTGCCTATCTGCCTGTTGATCCGGATTATCCGGCTCAGAGAATTAACTATATGCTTAAAGACAGTGGGGTACGGTTGCTACTTACAGAACAGGACATTACTGGAACTCAATTTGTTGGTGAGAAACTTGATATTACAGACGAAACCATCTTTAGGGACATAACAGAAGCGGATTTTGTTGATGTGCAGCCAGACAATTTGGCTTATTTAATTTATACCTCAGGTTCAACAGGCAACCCAAAGGGTGTTATGATTGAGCATCAATCAGTCTGCAATATGATTGCAGGCATGACGGCGGTTATTGATTTTTCCCCAGGTAAGACATTGCTATCATTAGCGCCGATAGCTTTCGATATGTCTGTATTTGAAATTTGGGTTCCGCTTGTAAAGGGCGGAACTGTTCTTCTAGGCACCGAGCAGGAGCAGCAAAGTGTGGAAGCGTTAAAAACGCTGTTTGCTGCCCATGATGTTCAGATGGTGATGATGACTCCCTCCCGGCTGCAATTATTAAAAAATACCGGCGAACTGGCTATATTATCACAGACGACTGAAATTATGGTGGGCGGGGAGGCTTTTCCGCCATTGTTGCTGCAAAGTCTTGTCAAGTATACCTGTGCCCGGATTTATAATTTATA
>JAGGAA010000016.1 GCA_017889675.1 Bacillota bacterium
CAGGTTAGAATCCCCAATCAGTACTACATTGGCACCACGGCCGCCATCGCCGCCACTGGGTCCACCGTTAGGAACAAATTTTTCCCGCCGGAAACTGGACATGCCATTACCGCCGTTACCGGCCTTAACAGTAATTTTAGCTCTGTCAATAAACATTAAAATCCCCTTGCACTTTTTATATGTAATATGCGCTTTTGCGCTCATTTTTACCCTAACCTTAGCTAAAAAACGCTAAGCTACAAAGTCATAGATAGTTATATACACTCGTTTTTGTATGTTGCGAGCACATTTGATATCATCTCAGGGTCATGTGCCAAATTCTCGATATATTGCAGCGCCTTTTCATTACGCCCCAATTGAATCATAGCATGAATAACCTGCAGATGATTTAAAAAATCATGACGCTGAATGCGAAGTACATTCATTACGTCTGTACATGATGCAACTTCAGAACATGGTGTGCTTATCATACTATCATCCTTCCAACCTGCTGCAGAATGGTATATCTTTCGCTCCCATTAGCCTAAATACCTGTCTAATTTCGACATTTTCAATGAAAATTAATTTAAAAAACCTGCGGCTTTATGGGCCGCAGGTTTTCTTATCCAGATGGAAAGGTTAACTTTCCCTGGATTGAACGACTAAGGCTTCTGTCGGCGTCCTAAAGACTTGCCACAAGCCAAGTCTTTTCTTATCCTAACAGAGCAGGATCAAAATCGGCTATCGCTTTCGCCAAAGGTTTGGCACAAGCCGTTTTTTTAGATAGCTTCTTCAGCTGCAGGATACACACTAATTTGCCTGTCATAACGTCCTTTACGCTCGAAAGCGACTTTGCCAGGAACTTTGGCAAATAAAGTATCATCTGAGCCGATGCCAACGTTATTACCGGGATGGAAATGGGTACCACGCTGGCGCACTAAAATGCTGCCTGCAGTAACAACTTCACCGGCCTGACGCTTAACACCTAGGCGCTGGGCTGCACTATCGCGACCATTACGGGAGCTACCCACACCTTTTTTATGAGCGAACAACTGTAAGTCAAAAGAAGTCAGTTTGAAATTTTCCATCATGCTTTCACCTCCTGTGCTCAGTAATACGAACACTCTTAGGATATAGTTTGGCAATTTCGTTTAACCCCAGCAGCATTGTTTCAAGAATTGCGCCTGTAAGACTGTCTGGTTGACCTATAAGTCCCATCGTAATACCGTCACCGCGTTGCCCAAAGTCAATATCCCGCCCAAGATGGCGTTCAATTCCCATAATGGCCGACTGAGCAAGCGCAGATACACCAGCACATACAATGTCCTGTCCATGTGGCGCCGTCTTGGCATGACCGCTAATAGCAAAACCGGTAATTGCCTTGTTGTTATCACGAACTAATGTAACCGTAATCATTTTCTGTCCTTATGCGTGAATCTTTTCAATACGGACTTTAGTGAACGGTTGACGATGACCCTGGCGACGACGGTAATTGGCTTTGGCTTTGTATTTAAAAACCAAAATCTTTTTACCTTTACCATGGGCTACTACTTCAGCAGTAACTTTTGCATTAGCTACCTAACTTTCGCATTAGCTACTAGCGGTTTGCCAATAACTACCTCACCGTCTTTTACGACAGTCAGAACACGATCAAAGTCAAAAGTTTGACCTTCCGTTACTTCGAGCTTCTCAATTGTGAGCATATCACCTTCAGCAACGCGGTACTGTTTACCACCTGTTTCAATAATAGCGTACATAATAAATTGCACCTCCCCCATATAGGACTCGCCAGATACGGTACACCGGAACGGTTTATAAAAATGCCATCTATAACAACATTTTCAAGCGCTCCCAGTGTTTAAAGGAACCTCTCCGCGCGGTTAGAGTAGACTAATGCCTACATCATGAAATTTTACCATACTGGTAATAGTTTGTCAATCAGGTTTCCACAGTAGGGAAAACATCTCTGGATTCATATTGTCAGTTGACTCTACAGTAAGCGACCTAGCTGTTTCCTGTTCAAGACGTTTGAGTTCTCCCTGCTTGTTCAGATAGTCAGCTACCAAGGGATGAACCTGCAGCAGCAGTCGCCCGCCTGAGTGAGAGCGCTTATTTAACTTTCTCAATTCCCGCTTGATGTCAATTACCACGGTTTCCGGTGATTTAATACGGCCTTTTCCCATACAGTGCGGGCAGGGACTGTAGAGCATGGCTGTAAGATTCTGTCTAGCTTTTTTTCGCGTCATTTCTACTAACCCCAGACTAGTAATACCTAACACATTTGATTTGGTACGGTCTTTTTTCATTTCTAGTTCTAGTCCGGAAAGTACCGCTGCACGTTGCTTGGCTTTATCCATATCAATAAAATCAATGATGATAATACCGCCAATATCTCTCAATCTAAGTTGTCTGGCAATCTCGGCAATGGCCTCCAAATTAGTCTGAAACACCGTTTCAGACAGATTGGTATTACCAACAAACTTGCCAGTATTAACATCAATAACTGTCATAGCTTCTGTATGATCAATAACAATATAGCCGCCACATTTTAGTTCAACCCGCCGGTCACGCAAACTTTCCAAACTTTCATCAAGGTTAAACCGTCGGAATACATCACCACCTTTAACTGTTGGCTCATAGAGTGTTACACAATCAATTAACTCTGGTGATATGTATTGCAGCAAATCAATAACCCTGTTATAGGCTTCCTGACTATCAATAACAAACGCATTCACATCACTGGTAAGATAGTCACGCACAATCCGTACGACCAGATCAGCATCCTTATAAATAAGTGCAGGCGCATTGCTCCGTTTGGCTCTGGCACTCAAAGTTGACCACATGTTGACTAGATAGGCCATATCTTTCATGAGGTCATCCTGGCTTTTCTCCTGGGCTACTGTCCTAACAATAACCCCCATACCTGCTGGCCGGATTTTCTCTGCAATCTGCCGCAAGCGGTATCGCTCAGGTTCATCTTCGATACGGCGCGAAATGCCAATATAATCAACGGTTGGCATTAATACAATATACCGTCCCGGCAGTGTCAGGCTAATAGTGGCTCTTGGCCCCTTATCACCCATAGCATCTTTAGCGATCTGTACCAACACATCCTGGCCAATAGTCAAATGCTGGCTGGCAGCCTGACGCCCGGCATCTCCCATATATAAAAAGGCGTTTTTATCTCGCCCAATATCAACAAAGGCAGCTTGCATACCTGGCAGAACATTTTTAACCCGGCCTTTGTAAATGTTACCAACCAAATGCCCGCTCTCGCTACGCTCCACCGAGATTTCCATGAGTTCACCATCTTCCAAAAGTGCGACACGGGTCTCTTCTGGCATAACGTTGGCAATTATACTTTTATTCATAGTTCGTTCCTTCTGTTGTTAATCTGTTGTTTCTACAATTCAATAGGTGAGCACTCTGCTTTGCCGTCAGTTACGAACAGCCCAATACGATTAATTAATGCCGCATCTTTATCGACAGGCAAACCGAAATTGTCTGTTAGCACAGCAAGCACCTCAACAGGTTTAACACTGCCACTAGGCGTAATTTTTATAGAAAGATTTATTATCAATTTTCGCTGATTATCAGCTAATGGTTTAACAACTATCGGTTCAGACAAATATTCTTTGATATCGATTTCTCGTCGACCTTTAGGAGATTGTTTAACATAAATTACTTCAATTTCACTATTAAAATTATCTATGATTGTTTTTACATTCTCCCAAACTGCATCAGTAGTAAGTAAAACGTCAATTTCATAAACAGCTAGATTAACCACTGCCATAAGGGCTTTGCTATGCTGCTCAACATATTTTGCTGCTTTAAGTTCAATGCCAGCAGGCAACTGGGATTTAAGCTGCGCCTCCAGCAAAGTAATGTCTGCTGCTTCTGTCAGTTCAAGATCGAGATACTCGGCCTCACTGGTCACCCCTACTGCCAAAGCTGAAGCAAAAGCCAGTTTCATATGAGGGTTAAAGCCTTCCGAATAAGCTGCTGGCAATTGAGCCCGACGCACAGCCCGCTCGATTGTACCCGCATAATCCAAATGAGAAACATAGCGAATTGGGTTGCCTTTGGTTATCTTAAGCCGTAATTTTGCCATTACTCCTGCCCCCAATCAACAACTTTGGCATCAAGCGCCTGACAAACGCCACAAGCACCGCACACCTTATGACGACAGTCAGCAGTGAAGGACTCTTGCTGTGCAGCTTGCCACTCCTTCGCCAGGAAAGACTTGTCCACCCCTGAGGATAAATGCTCCCATGGTAAAAGTTCAGCAAGCTCCCGGTCACGCTTGGCATAAAATGCGGGATCAAGTCCTACAGCGGCAAAAGCCTCCATATAAACATTATACCTAAAATGCTCAGACCAGCCGTCAAATCTTGCACCATGCTGCCATGCTTGCAGCAACACTTTTCCAAGGCGTCGATCACCCCGGGCAAATACGCCTTCGAGAAAGCTAGTACGGGCATCATGCCAACTAAGCGAAATGCTGCGATCTTTAATCAACGAACGCAACAGCTTTTGCTTGCGTTCAATTTCCTCTACCGAGTTTTGTCCAAACCATTGAAAAGCGGTATGCGGCTTCGGCACAAAGGAAGAGACACTAACAGTCACTTTGGCGCCTTTCCGGCCTTTTATCTGCTTATATAGGTCGGCCACTCGCTGAGCGAGCCTGGCAATTCCTTCTATATCCTCGTCAGTCTCAGTTGGCAATCCAATCATGAAATAGAGTTTAATAGTTGACCAGCCAGCTGAAAACGCAGCACTTACTGCGTCGGTAAGATTCTCCTCTGTAACGCCTTTATTAATTACATCCCTTAGGCGCTGCGTACCAGCTTCAGGTGCAAAAGTCAAACCACTCTTTCTCACCTGCTGCACTTGTTTTGCCAAATCAATGGAAAAGCTGTCAACCCTAAGGGACGGCAAGGACACACTTACCCCCTGCTGTTTAAAGCGGGTGATTAACTCCGTAATTAACGGGCTGAGGCAAGAGTAGTCCGCCGAGCTTAGTGACACCAAAGACACTTCATTATAACCCGTATTATCGACAAGTTCCTGAACATAATTAATCAGTGTCTCCATTTTGCGTTCCCGTACAGGACGATAAAGTACCCCGGCCTGACAGAAACGACACCCCCGCGTACAACCCCGAAACAATTCCAGCATGATCCGATCATGCACAATTTCAATAAACGGCACAATCGGTTTAGTAGCAAACGTCACTTGATCCAGATCTTTTATTAGCCGTTTAACAATCACCGGCTTAGCTGCTGGCACCAATAGCTGTAAAGCGCATATCTGTCCATCAGTATGGTATTCTACCTCATAAAAACTGGGAACATAAATACCGTCAAGTACTGCAAGTTGCTGTAATAGACCGTTTTTGCCACCCGGTTTGCTTGCCTGTTTCCATGCAGCAATAGCAGCAGCAACCTCACCAATTACTTCCTCGCCCTCACCAAGGATAAAGAAGTCAACAAAATCTGCCATAGGCTCAGCATTAAAGGCGCAAGGCCCGCCGCATACTACCAACGGCTGATTCTCATCACGCTTAGCCGCCTCTACCGGAATGCCCGCTAGATCAAGCATATTAAGCACATTACTGTAGCTCAACTCATACTGTAGCGTAAAACCAATAATGTCACATTCCGCAACAGGCCGCTTGGTCTCCAGTGTGTATAATTTGATATTTGCGGCTCTCATTTCAGCTTCCATGTCCACCCAGGGAGCATACACACGCTCAGCAAAGGTATCTGGACGATCATTCAATAATTGATATAATATTTTAAGCCCCAGGTTGGACATACCAACCTCATAAACATCAGGCATAGCCAAAACAAAACTGACTAAATCTGTATTAGTTTCTTTGCTCACACTATTCCACTCATATCCAGTGTAGCGGGCCGGCTTCATCACCCTGCTTAAAATAGCAGGGCTGACAGGATCTATAGGATGCATATGTACCTCCAATATATAGCTATAAAAATTATTATGTATTTTTTGGGTGGAAATATCAAGACTTATTTTTTCCAGTTACTACTGATTTGAAACCTAATGACTGGAATAGGGTTAGATAAAGTGAGCCTTAGCTTCAGGTGAGGTTAACCACACCTGAAGTTTAGGCGAACCTATCCAGGGACTTAGTTGCTCTTAACTCCCGCTGGCATGGGTAGAAGCGGGAGTCTTAGAGCAACTTGGTCATCGGAGAAATTCATTGATTCTAGACTTTATCCCCTTTTGGACTAATCCTTCCCATACCTCAGTTTCAGTCAGAGCTCCACATAATTTGAAATTTTGATCTATGATATGTATGATATAGTATTTTTCTGGGCCGAACAGTCGAATAATGTCACCAAGCATGGCACTCTCCATCGCAGTAAGGTGACTAGTGGGCATAACCTGCCGTCCAAGCAACTCCGTTTTTTTACTAGCTAAAATACGCATCGCCCGAAACCCAGCCAAGTTCTTTTCCGTCCGGACCGTAATGAATAAAAATAGCGCTGCAACCAGCATAGTTAAATTTATTGTATTATAGAGCCAATATCCTGCTCCTGTCAGGATTGCCAGTATACATATAATACTATAACTAATAGTAACAACAATGGCCGTGGCATCACGATAATCACGCCGGCAACTTAAAATAGCCCGCAAAATTCTTCCCCCATCTAGCGGTAGGGCCGGTAATAAATTAAAAAGTGCCAACATAAGATTTACTTCACCATAAAACTGACATACATCCTGCCAGTTGCTGACCTCATGTATTCCAATATAACATAAAACCGCCAGAGCCATACTTGCCAGTGGCCCGGCGGCGGCTATCATTATTTCACTTATCGCTCCCGCATCAGCAATTCCTTCAATACGCGCTACCGCCCCAAAGGGCAATAGCTCTACCTGTTTTACTTTGTAACCTAACCCTATCGCCATTAGCATGTGTGCTAATTCATGACATAAAACAGCACTAAACACCAGAAGCACTTTACTTACAAGACCAGCTGCCGCAAATAGGGCAAACAGTAAGATAAACCAATTGTTTATTACTAGCTCAACACCTGCTATCTTCCCGGCCCTCATAATTCACATCCCTTATTTGGCAGATTCACCTTTAATTCTAGACAACGGATCAACGGCTTTTCCGTTCTCTCGTAATTCAAAATAAAGTTCTGACATAGCTGTCGAGTCAATTTTACCAAGATGGGCTATTACTTGACCTTGACTCACCAAATCGCCTTCCTTGACCAGCACATCGCTTACATGTCCATACAGTGTTTCGACACTTTGGCCATGGTCAATCCTCAGAATTTTTCCTAACTGGGCACTATCAATAACATCTTTTATCCGCCCGTCAGCCGCCGCCTGTACACTATCCCCCACGGAAGCAGCAATAACAATTCCTTCATGCCATACCGCCGGTTTTGGTGCCGGATTAGTCTGCCAGCCATATTGTGTTATTATCTGCCCTGCAACTGGTTTCTTCATGTAACGTAAAGGGTCTGCCGAACGCGAAATTGTCGTCTGAACCTGTTTTAAAACTGGAATACTTGGTAAATTGACCACATTAGGCCAATGAATAGTAACATACTCGACAGCTCTATTGGTGTAGTAAACGAAATCAGTCTGCGTAGCCAGTATTTGACGAACGCCTCCAACGATATCCTGCCCAATACGGGTGTTTGACATCTGAGCACCATACACCAGCGCAAATAGTGACAAAGCCGCTACTGTCTTTTTAATCCAGGAATAGTCAGGTTCTTCTTCATAGTACGACTGCCAATTTTTTTCATTGTTACGGCTACTAAGCTGCCTGCCATTTTTTAAACGATTCCATAGCTTCGTCATTATAAGCCCTCCATGTACCAGTGCGGAGTATTCTTACGGAATATATATTGACAAAACTATAAAATTATAACTCACATTTCGGAGATGCCCGCAATATCAAACATTTTTAAAGATTTCTATAACTATCTTTATCGAGAGGTGTTTTACTTTTGGCATTGCCCCAAAAGTAACAAAAGGTCTAGGCCCCAAGCCTCCAAAAGCTGAAAAGCCAGGCAATATTCCTAAAATCCGTAAACTCGCTACGCTCAAACAGTACGGATTTCTTAACGGAATACCGCCTGGCTTTTCTCCTGCGGAACGCTTTTTCCGGCAAAGGCCGGGGGTTTACGGGAGTTACGAGGGTTGCCGAGGGTCATCTTACGGCCGCCTGTGCCGGGTTTTGTACTTGATACACCTTGTTTTATAATGCCTCCGCCACTCCCAAAACTTATAAAGTCTGATACATAGAAAAAAGAGATAGTTGCTTTTTAATGAAAAAGCCCTTTATCTCCTTTTAGCAAATCAAAATAGTATCTTTTGTCGTCGCATATAGATGTTTAATAATATGCCAATACTAATGAGATTCGTAGTCAATGCACTTACGCCATAACTCATAAGTGGTAGTGGAATGCCGGTAACTGGCATAATTCCTGCTGTCATGCCAACATTCACCAGTAGGTGAAACGCCATCATTGAGGTAATGCCTGTAGCCAGAAGTGTGCCGAAGTTATCTCTTGCTTCACCCGCAATTTTAACGCCACGGTAAAGCAAGATAAGATAAAGCAACAATATCAGACTAGAACCAATAAATCCCAACTCTTCTCCAATAACAGCAAAAATAAAATCAGTATGGTTTTCCGGCAGGAAATTTAATTGGCTTTGTGTGCCGTTGAACAGACCTTTTCCAAACAACATGCCTGAACCAATAGCAATCTTAGATTGAATAATGTGGTAACCCGAACCCAAGGGGTCGACATTAGGATCAATGAATACAGTTAAGCGTTTTTTTTGATAGTCCTTTAAAAAATGCCAGAAAATCGGCAGAAAAGCCATCCCAGCGCCAAATATCACCGCCAAATGGCGTGAACTGATACCAGCAACAAAAATCATGCCAAATAATATCGCTAAAAACACCAATGATGTGCCCAGATCAGGTTGTTTTAATACTAGGATAAAGGGTATCCCCACATAAATAAACACTGGAATTATTTCTTTAAACGAATTTAGTTTACCAGTTCGCTTATCTAGGATTTGAGCCAAAGCAATAATCATAATAATCTTAGAAAACTCTGAGGGCTGCAAGCTAATTGGCCCGAGCTGTATCCAGCGTTGAGCCCCCAATGCCGAGTGACCAACAAACATAACCGCAAGCAGCATAACTAGGTTTAGAACATATAGAAATCCTGAAAATCTTTTCAGCGAGTTATAGTCAAAATTAAGCATAATAAAAATAACAAGAATATTGGCTACAGCAAATAAACCTTGACGCTGTACAAACCAGTATCGATCCTCGCTGGGATTATTGATATGTGTAGCGCTGCCAATAATAACAAGGCTAATAAGAACAATCAGAGCAGTAATACCAATAAGTATAAAATCTAAATTTCGCAAAAGGCGCTGGTTAAGCATACCTTACTAACCTTCTCTCTATCAATATCTTGTCTATTATAATAGTATTTCCCGCTCACGTCTAGTATTGATAAAGAAAACACTGCTTTAGCCAAATTAATGTTGATTCTGTTTTTTCTTTAACCGCTCTGTTGCTAAAGAAAAAGCAGAGCAAGTTATTCTTGACTCTGCCTAATCGTTGCGTCACTCACCTGACAGGTTGTTGCGTTTCATGCGATTCACTGGAATATTAGCAACTAAGGCAACCTGCGTGTTACTTCTTGTCAGATTTATTTCCATCTCATTCTCGTTAATATCCATATAGTTAGAGATCACTTTAATCATATCGTCTCTAATAGCTTCCATATATTGTGGCGATACATTGACACGATCATGAACCAGAACAAACCTAAGTCGTTCTTTAGCGATATTTTTCGATCCTTGTGGTTCTCTGCCGAACAACTTCTGAATAAGTTCAAACACCTTGCTTCCCCTCCTTGGTTACTAATTTAAAATCCCAACACCTTTTTAAATTTACCCCATAGGCTATCGTTCGTCTCAAACGTCATAAGTGGAACATTTTCTCCCATCAGCCGGCGGACAATATTTCGATAAGCCAAACTGGCCAAGGCAGCCGAATTAGTAACTGCCGGCTCACCGCGATTAGTAGAAATAACAATATATTCATCTTCAGGAATAATTCCGAGCAAATCAACAGCTAAAATTTCAATGATATCATCAATATCCATCATATCGCCTTTTTTGACCATTAGCGGCCGAATACGATTGACAATTAGTTGGGGGTTATGTTTTCCTTCAGATTCTAATAATCCTATAATCCGATCCGCATCGCGAACCGCAGATACCTCCGGTGTAGTAACAATAATAGCGCGATCAGCCCCAGCAATAGCATTTTTAAATCCTTGCTCAATTCCAGCCGGGCAATCAATAAGTACATAGTCAAATTCTGCTGCTAGTTCTTTGCACAACTGCCGCATCTGCTCAGGGTTAACTGCATTTTTATCTCTGGTCTGCGCCGCTGGCAGCAGATACATTGTTTCATAACGCTTGTCCCTAATCAATGCCTGTTTTAGGCGGCAATTTCCCTCGGTTACATCCACTAAATCATATACGATCCGATTCTCAAGGCCCATAACTACATCAAGATTTCTTAAACCGATATCAGCATCAACCAAAACAACCTTTTTGCCTTGTAGAGCAATACCAGTGCCAAGATTAGCGGTCGTCGTAGTTTTACCAACTCCGCCTTTGCCTGACGTAATGACAATTACTTCACCCATCTATGTACCTCCTATTTATCAATCATGCCGGTTCAATGACAACGGCACCACTCACAATACGTGCTATCTCACGACACGTAGGTTCATCCTGGTTATCAGGAGCCCTAGCAATCAAACCAGCAATTCGCAACTGACCTGCCATCAACTTATCAGCCGTTATCGTAGCTGTTTGATCACCATTAACTCCGGCGTGAGCTAAACCACGACAGGTTCCTTCAACCGTAATGTTACCGTTAGCAATTACTTCTGCTCCAGGATTCACATCCCCCATGATAATGACAGAACCATCAAACACTACTTTTTGACCGCCCCGCAACATTCTTGAGACAATTAATGTTTGCCCCCCTTCAGCCTCGTGGCGATATTCAACAGGACTATCACCAACATGAATATCAGTATCTTGAACCAATTCTGATGACAATGCTTCTGAATTGAGTTGTTCGTGCAAGTCTAGGCCATAATCAGCTAGCAGGCTAATCAGTTGCCTACGTTCATCACCGGTTAACGCATTTGTACCAGATACTACTTTAACACCAGTACTACCGGTAAAAAAATTAGCCGCTGATTCCAATTTATCCTTTAGTTGTCTCAAAATAACAGTAAAATCAGCCGATTGGTTTATTACCAGTTCAAGACCGCCTTTACTTCCTTTAAACAATACATCCTCCTGCATATCGTCTCCTAAATTTTGTCATGCGTAATTATCTATATGTCAACTAAAATTCGCCTTACTTGCGAATTTTCCTGCCAAATACATCGCTATCGATTTTAAAATTGGTGAAAAGCGGTTTTTTAAGTATAATAATGAATATACGCTTTTAATTTTTACTTTTGGAGGCTAGCGTGTGATTACTTATTTAGCAAAACTTACTGGCTGGCTGGGTCAACACATGTTTTATATTGTGCTGTCTGGCCTGTTACTAGGGTTTCTAATCCCACTTCCTGACTCACCGCCATTACGGATAGCGGCAGTTGGCGCCTTTGCTTATATGACCTTTGTTACCGCACTTGGAACAAGTTTAAAAGAATTTTTACTGGTACTAAAAAAACCTGTTATTCCCCTCTGGATACTTGTACTCATTCATGTTATAACACCACTCATTGCCTATATAATCGGTCTCTTTTTGTTTAGCGGCGACCATTACAGCCAATTGGGATATTTAGTAGCCACTTCGACCCCTATTGGCGTTACTTCTGTTATCTGGACCGCTATAGCAGGCGGCAGTGTCACCATTGCCTTGGTAGCCGTTACTCTCGACACACTCATTGTCCCGGTAATGCTTCCGTTCTTCTTTAAAATTGTTATTGGCCAAACACTACAAATTGATTATATCCAGATGATGGTTCAGCTATTGGCCATGATTACCCTTCCCAGCATGGCCGGTATGCTACTTCATGATTATGGCAAAAAAGATGTGTTGCCTGGCTCCCTTAAAATACTTGGCAATTTTCTTGCAAAGATTGCTTTCTTCATCGTAATCTTTATTAATGCAGCAATAGTCGGTCCTGACATCTCCTGGGATTTGTCAACACTCAAAATAGTTTTAGTAACCATGTTCCTAGTAGCCGCAGGTTATTTCTTGGGGTATTTAGGTTCCTTTGTTTTTAAAACCCGGTCAAAAGAAATTACTTTGGCAATGATTTATTGCGTTGGGTTACGTAATGCCAGTTTTGGCGTGGTGCTGGCATTAACCTTCTTCCCTCATGCTGTCGCTGTGCCTGTAACTATGACCATCTTGTACCAGCAGCCATTTGCAGCCATCATTCCGTATTTTTTCCGTCACAAGGTGCACGATAATTACTAACGCCCAGATTCTAAAAAAATTATAGGGTCAGGACTCATTACTTGAGCCTGACCCCAATGTCATTAAGTTAAGAAAAATATAATAAAATTCTCTGAAGAGTAGAGTACAGAAAATGTACCCTACTCTTTTTTTTTGCAAAAAATCGTATAAATATTAAAAGCAGCTTCGAGGATTTTTTTTGCGATAGGAGTAGCCGAAGATGAGCCATACCCACCCTGTTCAACAATAACAGCTACTGCTACTCGCGGGTCTTCATAAGGCCCATACGCTACAAACCAGCCATGATCACTCCCCTGCGAATTCTCTGCAGTACCTGTCTTACCAGCAATGGCAATAGGGAAATCCTGAAAAGCAGTTGCTGCAGTGCCCCCCTCTTTCGCCACCTCGCGCAGAGATTCGCGAATAAGGTTTAGGTTATAATCAGAAATAGTAACATTACCTACTTCTTCTGGAGCAAAGGTTTTAATAACCTCGCCGTTAGCTCCAATCACGCGGCTAACCAGATTCGGCTTATAACGGTGACCGCCATTAGCAATTTGGCTCATAACCATAGCCATTTGTAACGGCGTCGCCAACTGAAATCCTTGCCCAATAGCTGCGTCGAAGGTTTCGGATAAATACCATTCTTCACCATACACTTTTTCTTTATAGCGGCGGTTAGCCACCAGCCCCTCAGATTCGCCTGGCAGATTAATCCCCGTAACTTCTCCCAGGCCAAACATTCGAGCATATTTTTCCAGGTTATCAATACCTAAGCGATTGCCCATTTCATAGAAATATACGTTATCAGACTTAGATAACGCTTCCCGAAAGTTAATCCAACCTAACGCTTCCCCACCAGCATTCCCTTTAGGAATAATCCAGTGAGTACCGGTATCGAGAATTTTTTCTTCAGGTGTTACCTTGCCAAGTTCTAATGCCGCTGCACCAGTAATAATCTTAAATGTTGAACCTGGTGAATATTCACCAGAAATAGCCTTATTATCCATCGGATGATACGGATTTTCGTTGAGAAGATTCCACTCCTTAGAAGAAATACCTCCGTTAAATAGATTGGGGTTAAAGGCAGGGCGACTTACCATCGCTAAAATTTCACCTGTCTTGGGATTTATGACAACAGCAGCTGCTGCTTTTGCCTTGACAAACTCAGTCTTAGTTTGAAGATACATAAGTTGTTCATCAATGGCTGTTTCAGCCGCCTTTTGAATTTTATAATCAATCGTCAACACCAAATTACGACCTGGCACCGGATCTTTTTTACCTAGTACTTGGATGGGACGACCATTTACATCAACCTCTACCTGATTGCCACCATCAGTACCCCGAATTTCCTTATCGTACAACTTTTCAAGTCCAAATTTGCCAACAATATCTCCAGACTTATACCCATCCGCTTTACGTTTTTCCAGCTCAACCTCATTAATCTCACTTACATAACCAAATATATGGGCGCCAAGCTCTTTATTAACATAGTTTCGTAGCGGTTGAATTTCAATAACTACCCCTGGTAGTTCAGAGCGGCGTTCTTCAATTTTGGTAACAATATCAGTACCAACATCGGTTTTGACTCTGACAGGTTCAAATGAGCCTGTATGCTGTGATAACTTAACTTTTATTTCCTCAACATTCATACCGAGGATACCAGCCAGTTTAGCAAGTACTTCATCAGGAACAGGACCACTTATTGATAATATCGATACTGTAAAACCCGGTCGATTGGATACCAGCATCACACCGTTCCTGTCATAAAAAACACCACGAGGCGACATGATGGGAATAAGTCGGATGCGGTTGCCGTCGGCCAACCGATCATAGTATTGACCTTGTGCCATTTGCAAATAGGCAAGACGACTTACTAATGTCATAAAAATAATAACAATGATCATGCCCAAAATCTCTAGTCGGCCATTTGATCGTTTAACAAGCATACGGCAACCTCCTTTCTACGCGATATAGTCTTTAATGCGGACGCTGGCGGGTGGTATATTGCCAACACACCACCCGCCTACAAATCATTCCGCGTTATATATTGCAAACATCTCATTAAAATTGACTTTTGTCACCAAATGTCATTCGGTAAATCAGCCTATGGACCGGAATACAAAATAAAACATTATAGACTAATGGTAGCACCATCTGTTCTTTCCATATGGGCATAAATCCGACTTTGTGCCCTAACAGAAAAAGCACTATCTGCATGATTGCACCATTTAAAAATGTAGCTAAGATAATCGCCAAAACCGGCAATACTATACTTTCTTTAAATACTTTTCGTTCCGCTAAGCCAGCCACATAGCCTATCGCCATCTTTGCTAACGTGTTTAACCCAAAAATATTGCCTGAAGCAAAATCCTGAAGTAAACCAGCAAAAAATCCGACTCCTATGGCCCGTTCTCGTCCGGTCAACAACCCACAAGCAACTACAATAATTAAAAGTATGTCCGGTTTAGCCCCTTGCGTAAATATAAGTGGTAGTACTACGGCTTGAGCAGCAATAGTGAAAATAAGCAAACAGGCCCAGACAAGTGTCGTTTTCATCGTCCTGCCTCTTTCGGCTGAACAGGCTGCCCCGGCTGCGTAGTTTTTCCAATTGGCGTCTGCGTGAGAGCCTCTGGCAGAGGTTCACGTGAACGCACAATAACCAACACTTCTTCTAGTCTATCAAAATCCACGGCTGGCTTCAAGACAGCATATTTTAACAATCCGCCTTCGTCATTAACAATATCGACGACATCGCCAACCAGCAAACCTTTAGGGAATATACCACCAAAACCTGATGTAATAATTTTATCACTCTTAATGATATCAGCATCACGGGCAATATTAACCATATGTGGGTTCTGAGGATTTATGCCACTACCTTCGACAATTCCAGCCACCCGCGACTCAGATCGCTGCCCGTCATATCTTTGGTAAGCCCGTCGGCAGCGCCTCTATTGATCATAATAATGTTTGTCCAGGTTCCCGGATCACGGGCAATTACCTGAGCAGCAACAAAATCAAACTGCTGAGCCCCTCTTTTATAATCAAGCATAGCCCGCAGTCTCACATTCTCTGCCACAATCTCAGTCGTATTAACATTATTTTGGCGAAATTCCTCATTTTGAGCTTTTAGTGTCTGATTATCACGGTATACAGTCATAATATCACTGGTAAACGAGCCAGTATGGCGGATGCCATAACCGATTGTTCCTAATACATACTCAACTGGAGTTAACAGTGTAGCTACAACCCGTTCCATAAAAACAAATTGATACTTTCCTTTCGCAACTGTACTAGCAATCAAAAAGACGGTTAACACCGCCACTATGAGGATAACCGCCTTTTTGTGAATGAATCGCACTTTCTGGGCCCCTTCCTTACATTGATTAAATTTGGTAACTGATTACTCTAGTTGAGTTTTTTTGTAGTCATAAGTACCCGTTTCAACAAATCTATGCTTTCTAAAGCACCGCCCGTACCTGCCGCAACACAAGACAGAGCATCTTCTGCAATATGTACTGGCATTCCTGTTTCTTTGTTCAGCAATAGATCAAGTCCTCGTAGCAGCGACCCCCCTCCAGTCATAACAATACCCTTATCCATGATATCAGAGGCGAGTTCTGGCGGAGTTTTTTCCAGCGTTACTTTTACCGCTTCAATGATACTTGCGACCGGCTCACTGAGCGCCAACTGCACTTCACTTGCTTTAATTGTTAGTGTTTTCGGCAGCCCTGTTACCAAATCACGGCCACGCACATCAAATTGCTCATCAACCTTCAATAAGATAGCAGCACCAATTGTAATTTTCACTTCTTCTGCCGTGCGTTCACCAATCATTAAATTATAAGTACGCTTAATATACTGAACAATAGCTTCATCCATCTCATCGCCACCAACACGAATGGAACGACTGGTAACAATACCACCTAACGATATAACAGCTACCTCAGTTGTACCGCCGCCAATATCCACAACCATATTACCTGTTGGTTCATGCACAGGCAAACCAGCACCAATAGCAGCCGCCATAGGTTCTTCAATTAAGTACGCCTCCCGGGCACCGGCCTGAATAGTCGCATCAATAACGGCCCTTTTTTCCACTTCAGTAACCCCGGAAGGCACACCAACAATGACGCGTGGTCTAATAAAGGATTTGGAATCCATCGCTTTTCTGATAAAATATTTAAGCATTGCCTGCGTTACATCAAAATCAGCAATAACCCCATCTTTAAGAGGCCTAATAGCCACAATATTTCCCGGTGTTCGACCAATCATTTGCTTGGCTTCCTCGCCAACAGCCAGCACCTCGCCGGTATCACGCTGGATAGCGACTACAGACGGCTCTCTGAGAACAATGCCTCTGCCTTTTACATGTACTAATGTATTAGCCGTGCCGAGGTCTATACCCATGTCACGTGACAGTGAACCAAATAATTTGAACATAGACTTTAACCCCTTTCATTTAGAAACCCTATTATATTATTCCCTTTTCTTTAAAACTAACATACTTGCCATCACCGATTATTACATGGTCAAGTATCGAAATAGCAAGCAAATTCCCAGCCTCGACCAACTGCTTAGTCAGGCTAATATCTTCCTGACTTGGCATAGGATCACCACTAGGATGATTATGAACCAAAATAACAGCCGCAGCACTATAACTAATCGCTTCTCGAAACAACTCTCGCGGATGCACAATAGAGGCATTTAAGCTGCCAACAGAAATAATTGCCCGGGCAATAACATGATTCTTGGTCGATAAAAGAAGCGCCACAAAATGTTCTTTCGTTTGATACCGTAGCTCAGGCATCATTAAATCAGCAGCATCACGCGGACTTCTAATGATCGGACGTTCACCTGGGTCCTTTTGACTTAACCTACGCCCCAATTCAATACCCGCAATTACGGTAACAGCTTTCACTAAGCCAATACCGGTGTTTTTGCTTAATTCAGGTGGTGATACGCTCCCAAGGCCAGACAATTCATATTTGATTAAAAGTTGTTCGGCCAAACGATTAACTGGCAAGTTTTTTGTACCTGTCCGGAGAAGTATAGCTAGCAGCTCCGCATTACTTAACGCCTTGACACCCTTTTCCAGCATCTTTTCACGCGGCCTTTCGGTCTCAGGCAATTCCTTCATCATCAACTGCTTGTCCCTATTCATAACAAGCCTACTCCTATTTGCTGAAGTAGTTCAGCAAGCCTTCCTAGCGGCAAACCCACCACATTGTTATAACAACCAGAAATACTCTCCACTAACAATGCGCCACAATAGCATAAGCTCCTGCCTTGTCCATTGGTTCGCCAGTATCAACATACCGTTCTATCTGCAATTGTGACAACGGTCGGAATGTAACAGTAGTAGCGCTTGAGCCGCTAACAACCTTTTTTCCTTGAACCACTGCCACGCCGGAGATAACAGTATGCTCTCGTCCGGCAAGAACAGTCAGCATTTGAACCGCTTCCATACGGTCTTTCGGTTTACCAAATACTTGGCCATCTACCACTACAATAGTATCAGCACCAATAACAACCGCACTAGCAGAAACTCGCTTGCTAACAGCAACTGCTTTATCAATTGCCTGCGCTATAGCCAGTTCCTCAGGCAGCATATCTTTGGTATTATCTTCTTCAACTTCACTA
>JAGGAA010000195.1 GCA_017889675.1 Bacillota bacterium
TAGGCAGCCAGCCGTCCTGACAGGCAATAACCATCCCCTTGGTCACCCAGGCAAATACCGCATTCATCGTAGTAGCCATTGCCACCAAAGCGCCGCCTATAATAAAGAAATAAAGCAACGGTCCGGGTAAGATTACTCTCGCTACATCTGTCAACGGCTTATTCGCCACACTTTCCCATGGCAAAATGCCAACGGCAACAATCCCAACAAGGGAGTAAATTACGCCAACTGCGACCGTCGAGCCAATCATTGCTAAGGGAATATCTCTGGCAGGATTTTTCATTTCCCCGCCCAATTCCGCGATACTGTTTGCTCCCACAGCAGCAAAAGCAAGTAAGCCGATTGCCTGGAGAAGTCCATCCATTCCATTCGGTACCAAAGAGGGTAATGTAAATGAGGAAAAATCAACATTAGGTATCCCCCAGATAACAAAGATGGCCAATGCCGACAATTTAATCACTACCATCCATTTTTCCGCCACTGCCGCGCTCTTGATACCAATAATGTTAGTAACATAAAATGTAGTCATCATCACTAACGCAACAACTTTCACATTGATGCCCGGAACCAATCCTTGCAAGTACTGCGCAAAGGAAAGCGCATATAAGGCAATGGTCACCTTGGAAAGCATTAACCCGATCATCCAATAAAAGCCCCATTTAGGTCCCAGTAAACGGCTAGAGTACCGGTAAGCCGCACCAGAGGTCGGAATCGCCGAGGACAATTGCGCCATAGGCAAGACTGTAATTGCTGTCATGGCGGCGGCAACAAGAAAAGCAATCATGATACCTTTACCAGTCATGCCAATACCAATTCCGGTAAATATTAAAACACCGGCTCCGATAATCTGACCCAAAGCCATGCCAACAACATCACTAAGACTTAAAACTTTTTTAAAATTAGCTTCCTGGCTAGTTGCCATTCTAGTTCCTCCTCATTCGTTGTATCTCGTTTAAGGAAAGCATACAAATGTCATACCACGTTACTTTTTGCCGTTAACTGCGCTTTCAATCCGACGCAGCCCGTCCGCTAAATTTTTTCTGGTACAGGCAATATTGATTCTGATAAAGCCTTCACCGCCAGGACCAAAAATATAGCCATCGTCAATTGCTACTTTAGCCTGTTTGCGCATGAACTGTTCCAATTCCTTAGAACTCATACCTAATTCTGAACAATCTATCCATACAAGATAAGTTCCTTCTGGCGGCACTACTTTAAGCTGTTTTATGTTGGTTCCGATATATTGCGTTAAAAATTCAAGATTTTGATGCAAATACACCAATACCTGCTCCAGCCATTCCTCGCCGTCACGGTAAGCGGCTTCTGTGGCAACAGCACCAAACGTATTAGTTCGTACCAAATGTGGCGCATCCATTACAGTGCGGAACATCATTCCTAATTTTTCATTGGGAATGATTATGTTTGCATTCTGCAAACCCGCTAAGTTAAAGGTCTTACTAGCCGCCGTACAAACAACACAGTTCTGGGCAAATTCTTCCGAAATGGCCGCAAAAGGGGTATGTTTATATCCGGGATACAATAAGTCGGCGTGAATTTCATCAGATACAACCAGCACGTTATTTGCTATACAAATTTCTCCCAGTTCCGTAAGTTCTTCCTTCGTCCATACGCGGCCAACAGGATTATGCGGACTGCACAGAATCAGCATTTTGGCACCCAGAGCAACCTTCTTACGCAAGTCGTCAAAATCCATTTTGTAGTGTTCGCCTTCACGCTTGAGCGGATTATGCAGCAATTGTCTCCCATTATCTGTGACTGCTTTACTAAACGGATAATAGACAGGAGATTGAATCAGTACTTTGTCTCCTGGCTGGGTGAACGCCTGTACCAGAAAACTTAAAGCAGCAACAACTCCCGGACTATAGTGCAGCCATTCAGGCCGTACTTCCCATTGAAATCTTTTTCTCATCCAGTCTGCAATAACTTCACGATAAGATTCTGTTTGTATTGGATAGCCAAAAACTCCATGCGCTACGGTCTTTTTCAGTGCTTCGATAACGGGTGTACAAGACATAAAATCCATATCGGCAACCCACAGAGGAATAAGGTCCTTCTCTCCATATTGTCTTTCTACATCATCCCATTTCAAGGAAGCAGTATTGTAACGGCTTATTTCTTGATCAAAATCATATTTCATTCTGGTATAATACCTCCCATTCATCCTTGTGAGCGTCGCGATACCAAGCGATCCTCTTTCCCCGGCCACATTGACAACTAATTTTGCAGATCATTCAGCAATGCCTTATTGATTATCGGCAGAAAGATACTGCTTCAATTTCCACTAGTGCGTCTTTCGGCAGCTTAGCTACTTGTACGCAAACTCTGGCCGGAGCATCTAACGGAAAGTATTTTCCGTAAACAGAATTCATACTTTGAAAATCATTGATATCTTTTAAAAATACAGTGGTTTTTATGACACTCTTCAAACCTAATCCTTCACTTGCTAGAATTGCCGCGATGTTTTCAATAGACTGCCGCGTCTGTGCCTCGATACCCACTACCAACATTCCTGACACAGGGTCGACCGGAAGCTGCCCCGAGACAAACAAAAATTCTCCAGCTCTTATTCCTTGCGAATAAGGGCCAATCGCTTGCGGTGCTTTTTCGCTGTTTACAACATGTTGATCCACTTTCTTATTCCTCCTTTTTAATATTGCGCATGCACAATTATATCTAGTGCAAATTTTATGCCAATTAAAAAGGTTTTAAAAAATACAGGAATTCTCTAGATTCTGTATCTTCGCAAACATAATAAAAGGGATTAATGGGATAAAAAAAATCCCATTAATCCCTTAATTGGTGTAAAGAAACTAATGATTACACGGGCTATAGCGAAAACAGTGGCCGATGTTCTGATTTCATATATCTTTTAAACTTTTTCTAATGATGTTAATTCCCTTCACTCCTAATTCAGTAAGTACCGTTCCTTTTCGCCCTTTACATACTTTTACCATTTTATATTGCTCCAAATCCGCTAAAAGTTTACGCATTTCCATTTCTGAAATTTTTTCCTCATACTGTCGTGAATGCTCGGCCAAGCTGCGCCGACCTGCCTGTGCATGATCAGCATTCAAGCTTTTCAGCATTTCTAAAACAAAAAGGTATTTGAAAATCTTATTTTCACCACAAGAACGCAACTCTACAAGGACTTCTTCCTCCTCTTTACTTAGCTGGTTTACCTTTTCTTTTTCCGCAGGAAAGGGCAAATCATCTATATCAATTATGATTTTATTGAGGTTATGAAAATACTCAATGTAATTTTGTAATTCCCGAATATTTCCTTCCCAATAGTACTGCTGAAGACATAGCATTGCTTCAGCAGAAATGCAATAGTTCGCTTCAATTCGTCTCATAAACACTTCACAAAGTAGCGGAATATCCTTGATTCTTTCTCTAAGCGGCGGTATTCTCAGCGGAATTACATTAAGGCGATAGTAAAGATCACGTCGAAACTTACCGGTATTGATCAAATCAGGAATATTGCAATTTGTTGCGGCAATGACCCGTACATCCACACTAATTACTTTTTGTCCACCGATACGAGTAACTTCTTTTTCCTGTAAAACTCTCAGTAACCGTGCTTGCAGGTGAACCGGCATTTCACCGATTTCATCCAGAAACACAGTACCGGAATGAGCCAACTCAAATAAACCCATTTTTCCTCCATGGAGGGCTCCCGTAAATGCTCCTTCATCATATCCAAACAATTCACTTTCAATCAGGGTTTCGGGAACTGCCGCGCAATTCACCGCGACAAAAGGATTATCTTTCCTTTTAGAGGCGTTATGAATAGCCTGCACAAGTAGTTCTTTGCCTGTTCCGCTTTCGCCGGTTACTAAAATTGAAGAATCGGAGAATGCGCTTCTAGCGGCAATATCTTTGACCTTTTTCATATTTTCTTCAATTGTAATAATATCGTCAAAATAGTATTTAGCCACATAGCCGCGACCAATGGCATATTTTTTGAAGCTTGGCATCTTCACCGCCGATTCGTAAGCCTTTTCTATCGTCAAATGTTGAATTTGAGCCGTGCTGGAACCAGCAATGACAACTTTTATAAGTAAATCAATTCCGTTAATTTTAATTTGTTTTTGCACCATAGGCTTCATGTTTTTTATAGCTTCCAGAATTGAATTTTGCATAAAGAGATTGAGAATGCTTCCGCCAACCACTAGTCTGTCGTTATGTCCAAGAAGTTTCTCCGCCATGTGATTATAGTGCAATATAAATCCTGATGAGGAAAAAGTAATGATGCCAGTTTTATAATATGCCATCATAACATCATTTAAAT